>JAKIYJ010000142.1 GCA_022708585.1 Bacteroidota bacterium | reverse complement strand
GATTTTTAAGTTATTTATTCATATTTATTTTATGATTTTACGTGCTGAGCATCTGGTAAAAAAGTACAAACAGCGAATTGTTGTCAACAATGTTTCTCTTGAAGTTAAACAAGGTGAAATAGTTGGTTTGTTAGGACCTAATGGAGCCGGTAAAACTACTACTTTTTATATGATAGTTGGTTTAATTAAACCCAATGAGGGTAATATCTTTATTGATAATAGAGAAATAACAAAAGAGCCAATGTATAAAAGAGCTCAACTTGGGATAGGATACCTGGCTCAAGAAGCATCTGTATTTAGAGGATTAAGTGTAGAAGATAATATTTTGTCAGTCTTGGAATTTACTAATCTTACCAAAAAACAACAAAGAGAAAAAATGGAATCTTTAATTGAAGAATTTAATCTCAACCACGTGAGGAAAAGTCGCGGTATCACACTATCTGGTGGTGAAAGAAGAAGAACCGAAATAGCCAGAGTTTTAGCCGTAGACCCTGCATTTTTTTTACTTGATGAACCTTTCGCCGGTGTTGACCCTATTGCCGTTGAAGATATCCAAACTATTGTCGGAAAATTAAAAGAAAAAAATATAGGCGTCCTTATTACCGACCATAATGTGCATGAAACTCTTGCTATTACAGACAGAGCTTATCTGCTTTTTGAAGGCTCAATATTAAAAACTGGCACCGCTCATGAACTTGCCGAAGACCCTTATGTAAGAAAAGTATACCTTGGAAAAAATTTTGAATTAAGAAGATGATTTTTCGAGTCTTTTACTATTACACTTCATTAATTTTTAAATTATATAAATCTTTTTTTAATTAGTTTAAAAATTTTATGTAAGTTTGAAAACTTTATAAAATATATTTAATATTTATTTAAAATTAAAATTTAATCCTATGAATTATTCAATTAAACAAAATTTTTTGATATTATGTTTAACTTTATTAATATCTTTTCCTGGCAATGCACAAAAAAATAAGACAAAACCTGCCACTTTAAAACTTAATAACTTTAATGATACTGTAAGTTATATTTTTGGTTCCGATATTGGACGTGACTTTATTAATAATGCTATTGAAATAAATAATGATATTTTTTTACAGGGCTTAAAAGATGCTTATTCTAATGTTGATACAATCTTTACCAAAGATGAAATTGACCAGATAATGAAAAAATTTCAATCAATTCAACAAGTAAAAATAGATGCAAAAAAATTAGAAGAATCTGCTATATATAAAGCCGAAGCCAAAGCATTTTTGGAAAACAATCTCAAACAGCCTGGTGTTAAACAAACAACAAGTGGCTTACAGTATAAAGTCTTAAAAGAAGGAAGTGGAGATCATCCAAAATCTACAAATAAAGTTACTGTTCATTATGAAGGTAGATTTATAAACGGAAAAGTTTTTGACTCTTCCTATCAAAGAAATGAACCTGCCACCTTCCCACTAAATGGTGTAATAAAGGGTTGGACAGAAGGATTGCAACTTATGACACCGGGTTCATTTTATGAGTTTTACATACCTTCCGATCTGGCTTATGGCGATTATGGAACAAGAGTAATACCTGGCGGAGCTTTACTTATTTTTAAAGTAGAACTTATTAGTTTTGAATAAAATATATAACAATATGGATGCAATACAAACAATATTAACAAGAAGAAGTATTAGAAAATTTAAAGAAACAAAAATACCAGATAAAGCAATTAATAAAATAATTGAATGCGCTCTGTCAGCCCCATCGGCACGAAACCAGCAACCATGCCATCTTATAATTGTTAATGAACGTAAACTCCTTAATGCTATTATGGAAGCACACCCTAATGCTAAAATGCTGGATAAAGCCCCATTGGCTATTATAATATGTGGCGATACTAATATTGAACCTAATATGGATTATATCGCTCTTGATTGTGCCGCTATGACTCAAAATATTCTCCTTGCAACTCACGCATTAGGATTGGCAGGCGTTTGGATAGGAGTTTATAACCGTAAAGAAAGAGAAGCAGAAATAAGAAAAATTTTTAATCTCCCACACAATATTATTCCTATCTCAATTACTGCAATCGGTTACGCTGATGAAATACCTGCACCTATTGAAAGAATAACGGAAGGAAGAATACATTATAATAAATTCTGATTTTTTGTTTCCATAATGTGCTTATATTTTTAATGATAATATTTTTAAAAAATATTATCAAAATAAATATTTGTCAACAATATTAGTTATAACTTAATATGGATTATTTTTCAAATATATAATTTTAAAAATAAAACAATATATTAATTAAATTTTATAGTTATGACCGAAAAAAAAAGATGTAAAAACACCCCCATCAATTATGAAATCGTTAGCAGGGAAATCACAAATTCAGGAATTGCCAATATAGGCAAAGCTTCGATAAGAGAAATTAAACGTCTTATTGATAATATTGAAAATGCAACAGGTGAAAAGTTTATTCGTATGGAAATGGGCATTCCTGGATTACCAGCAGTAAAATATGGTATTGATGGAGAAATTGAAGCTTTAAAAAATGGCGTTGCTTCGCTTTATCCCGAAATCGATGGTGTTGAAACCCTTAAAACTGAAATTTCACGGTTTGCTAAACTGTTTTTAGATCTCGACATAAACAGTACTGGTTGCATACCTACTGTGGGCTCCTTACAAGGCAGTTTCGCAAGTTTTATGACTTTAAACCGCATGCATCCTGATAAAGATACTACTCTCCTTATCGATCCCGGCTTCCCTGTACATAAACAACAACTACAACTGCTTGGACAAAAATTTGAATCCTTTGATGTCTATAATTATAGAGGTGAAAAATTAAAAGAAAAACTTGAATCTTATTTCAAAAAAGGTAATATACATTCATTATTATATTCAAATCCTAATAATCCCAGCTGGATGTGTTTTACACATGATGAACTTAAAATTATTGGCAGCCTTGCTACTAAATACGATGTTGTAGTTATGGAAGACCTTGCATATTTTGGCATGGATTTTCGCAAAGATTATTCAAAGCCAGGTCAACCTCCATACCAACCAACCGCAGGTAAATACACTGATAAATATATACTTTTAATTTCTTCCTCAAAGGCATTCAGTTATGCTGGACAAAGAATAGGTATGCTGATTATTTCAGATAAATTGTTTAATTATAACTCAAAAGAATTATCCAAATATTATTCTATCGAAAATTTTGGAAGATGTATATTATTTGGTACTTTGTATCCTTTAAGTGGCGGTACCTCGCATTCCGCTCAATATGGGCTTGAAGGGATATTGAAAGCAGTTAATGACGGTATTTACAATTATCGTGATGACGTTATTGAATATGGTAAGAAAGCTGCTATTATGAAAAAAATATTTACTGATAATGGTTTTCAAATTGTTTATGATAAAGATATTGATGAACCTGTTGGAGATGGTTTTTATTTTACAATTTCATATCCTGGTTTTACTGGTGAAAAAC
>JAKIYJ010000141.1 GCA_022708585.1 Bacteroidota bacterium | reverse complement strand
AGGAACACCAGTCATCATAGCAACTACTTCAGCGACATTATCTTCTGTAACAATTTCTCTATTCAATTTAGAGTCTTCTTCCCATTTGCGTTTTTCATTGGCTAATGCAGAAGATAATTTTTTTTCTATATCTCTAAATTCAGCAGCCTTTTCAAATCTTTGAGCTTTGATTGCCTTAATTTTTTCCTGTTTTATTTCTTCAATTTTACTTTCTATCTGAATAATTTCATCCGGTACATGTATATTTTTGATATGAACTCTTGCTCCGGCTTCATCCATAGCATCAATAGCCTTATCTGGCAAGCATCTGTCACTTATATATCTTTGTGTTAAACTGACGCAGGCTTTTAAAGCTTCCTCTGTATAGTTTACCAGATGATGATCCTCGTATCTTTGTTTAATATTATTCAAAATCTCCAAAGTTTCATCAGAGGTTGTAGGGTCAACAAGTATTTTTTGAAATCTTCTTTCAAGAGCACTGTCTTTTTCAATATATTGACGATATTCATCAAGAGTAGTAGCTCCTATACATTGAATATCACCGCGTGCAAGAGCTGGTTTAAACATATTTGAAGCATCAAGAGAACCCGATGCACTGCCAGCACCAACTATTGTATGTATTTCATCTATAAAAATAATAATATCATTGTTTTTCTCAAGTTCATTTAACACCGCTTTCATTCTCTCTTCAAATTGCCCCCTGTATTTAGTTCCTGCTACCAACGATGCCAAATCAAGTGTAACAACACGTTTATTAAACAATGCTCTACTGACTTTACGTGATACAATTCTAAGTGCTAAGCCTTCTACAATAGCTGATTTCCCAACACCAGCTTCTCCAATCAAAACCGGATTATTTTTCTTGCGTCTGGATAATATTTGAGCAATACGTTCGAGTTCACGTTCCCTTCCAACAACAGGGTCTAATTTGCCTTCTTCAGCAAGTTTAGTAAGATCCCTGCCAAAATTATCCAATACAGGTGTTTGACTTTTTGAATCACTGGCTTTTTTTTGTCCTGCACCAGGTATATCAGGTCCTAAATCGTCGTTGTCATCATCATTAAGATCGCCCGGAAGCATATCTTCTGGTTCTTCATAAGAATCATCCTTTTCCCAATGAGTATATTTTACCTTTACCTGTTGATGCACAATATCGTAATTTACACCTTGCAGTTTTAACATTGACGTTACAATATTATCTTCATCTCTTAATATAGCAAGTAATAAATGCTCGGTTCTTATGATATCACTTTTTAATGCCTTGGCTTCCAAATAACTCAATTTTAACGCTCTGTATGCCTGCTTAAATAATGGAATATCTGCTGATACTTTTTTGTTTTTAGACTTTGTAGTTGTTTTAATACTCTTTTCCAATGATTGTTTTAATTCAGATGTGTCTATACCAAGTGAAATCAATATTTGAGTAGCAGTACAGTCGTGTGCTCTTAACAATCCCAATGTTAAATGCTCAACTCCCATACTTTCACTGCCTAATCTCTGAGCTTCTTCACTGCTGAACGCAAGAGCATAATTTAACCTTTCAGAAAAATTTTCATTCATAATGCATTATTCCTTTTAACAAATAATTTTCAAAATTATAATTCTTTAATATATATTACATATATTTTATTTTGATTTTTCAAAATTAATTAATTTATTAACCAAATACTAAAAAATAATTATATTTATTAGTTGTTTTTGTATGATATTTTTTTTATACAGTTTTTATACAATCAATCTTGTTAAAACAACTTTAATTAAAAATTCGCTCTCAAAAATTCAAAAATTGATAAATAATATTTTATTTTAAATTTGTATACATATATCCATAACTTATCAACAAAATTTAATGATTTGTTTGTATGTTATAAATGACAAAAATAAAAAATGACTTTTTAAAGTAGACTCAATTAATAAATTTATAAATAATATTTATCTTTGTCTGCATAATTTTTCTTATGCTAATAGCAGTAAATACAAGACTTTTAATAAAAGATAAACTCGATGGCATAGGCTGGTTTACTTATGAAACTATTCGCCGAATCGCAGATTCACATCCAGAACACGAGTTTATATATATTTTTGACCGTCATTATGATAAATCTTTCATTACTTCACCAAATATAAAACCAGTTGTAATTGGTCCCCAGGCACGACACCCCTTTCTTTTCTGGATATGGTTTGAATTTTCAGTAAAACGAATCCTCAATAAATATAAAGCCGATGTATTTGTATCTCCCGATGGCTACGTTAGTTTATCAGCCAAAACAAAAACACTTGCTGTAATACACGATTTGAATTTTGAACATTATCCAAAAGATTTACCATGGCTTTCAAGAAAGTATTATAAATATTTTTTCCCACGTTTTGCAAAACGTGCAGACCACATTGCAACAGTTTCAGAATTTTCAAAATCCGATATCATTCAACTGTATCATATTGAAAAAGATAAAATTGATGTTGTATATAATGGTGCAAATGAAAACTTTTGCCCTTTAAGTGATGAAGAAATAAATAATTTTAGAAAAAAACATTCAAATGGTAAACCATATTTTATTTTTATAGGAGCGTTACATCCCAGAAAAAATGTCGCTAATCTTTTGAAAGCTTATGATTTATTTAGAAATACTTATGAATTTGACATTCCATTAATTATTGCAGGATTTAAAATGTGGTGGACCAAAGATATGGAAAAGACATATAAGGGATTAAAATTCAAAAAAGATGTAATTTTTATTGGGAGACAAACGGCTTCCGAACTTCATAAATATCTGGCTTCAGCATTGGCTTTGACTTATGTTTCAACTTTTGAAGGTTTTGGAATTCCTATTGTAGAATCTTTTTATTGTGGTACTGCTGTTATAACATCCAATGTTACTTCAATGCCTGAAATAGCAGGTGATGCCGCCATTTTTGCAGATCCTTTTTCAGTACAATCAATTTGTGACGCTATGTTTAAAATTGCAAGTGATGATGAATTAAGAAAAAATCTTATACAAAAAGGTAATATAAGAAAACAAAATTTTTCCTGGAATAAATCTGCTGAATCACTCTGGCAATGTATAGAAAAACTGATTCAAAATACCTGAATAAATTCACTCCTAAAATCAGATAAGTTTAATTTAAATTTATCTATATTTTTGATTAATTTGTCTATGAAATTTTTAAGTTGCTCTATCAAAATAACAATTCAAAATATTTATTCATGATGATAGGGTTCATTTTTAATAATTGTAAAAGCCCTGTATAACTGTTCCATAAACAACAACCTCACTATTTGATGCGAAAAAGTCATCGCCGATAATGACAATTGAAAATCAGATCTTTCGATGATTGTTTTACATAGACCATAGGCTCCTCCTATAACAAAAACAACCCTTTTATTACCAGAAAGCGTTCTGTTTTCTATAAATTTAGCAAAATCTTTACTGTTGCAACTTTTACCATGCTCATCAAGAACTACAACGTAATCA
>JAKIYJ010000009.1 GCA_022708585.1 Bacteroidota bacterium | reverse complement strand
ATGGGTCGCTCTTGTACCTTTATTAGCTTTAATTCTGGTTTTTGTTCTTATAAAAGTGACTAACAAATCTGTTTATTCTCCTGGAAAAAATCTCTCATTCTGGACTGCCCTGTTACTTTTAACAAGTATGAATAGAAGAAACAGGGGGGTATGGAATAATTTTTCCGGTGGTAAAGGCAGTGGTTTTGGTGGTGGTGGATTCAGCGGTTTTGGTGGAGGCAGTTTTGGCGGTGGGGGAGCCGGAGGCAGCTGGTAACAATATCTATTTTGTTATATATTTTATGATATACATCTAAAATTTTAACTTTTTAATCTTAAAATATTATGAAAAAATTTTTATTGATAATCCCAATTATAGTTATTTTTTGTATGAATTCTACTGCTCAAACTGCTGATGAACATTTTGTTAATGCCTTTTCAAAATATATGGCCGGCGACAAACAGGGAGCTATAGATGAATATACCCAGGCAATAAATTTAAAAAATAATTATATTGATGCATATTACAACAGAGCAATTATTTATGATTTAATGGGTAATTACAAGGCTGCTATAAAAGACTATACAGCCGTTATTTCTATTAATCCGTCTTTTGCCGAAGCTTATTTAAACCGTGGAATGGATTATAAATTAATGAAAAAGTTTAAGAAAAGTTTAGCCGATCTTAATAAAGTGATTGAAATAAATGATAGTTTCGCTATTGGCTATTTTAAAAGAGGATTGTTGCATTATGAGTTAAAAAATTATGAAAAAGCTCTTGAAGATTTTAAAAATGTTATTAAATACTCACCTTCTTATTATCAGGTTTATCTCGAAATAGGGAAGACTTATGATAAATTGGAAGAATATGAAGCAGCTATTTTTTCCTATTCATCTTTTATTAATAAAAATCCTTACAGTGCTATTGCTTATTATTTAAGAGCTTATGATTTTGAACTTGTTAATAAAAAAACACAGGCTATTAATGATTATACTAATGCCATTAAATTTGATACAACATTTTCTGATGCTTATTATAATCGTGCATTGATATACGATTTAATGGAAGAATACGAAAAAGCCATTGAAGATTATACAAAGGTTATAGCCCTTCAACCCAAAGCCGTTGATGCCTGGTTTAATAGAGGTATAGCTCAACTTAATTGTGGACGCAAAAGTATGGCGTGTTCTGATATTAAAACAGCCGCAACTCTGGGCGACAGATATGCTAAAAAATTTGCCAGAAAATTAAAATGCAGATAAATACTTATTTGTTTTTGAGATTTTGTTATTTTTTTTGAGATACTTATAATTCTATACCATATCCATATTTAAGTGTACATAAATACTGCGATAACTTTGAATAAGTACATCATAACTGGTCTAATGCTATTTCAGAAGATATTATCTATCCGATACAATTAAAAATTTTTCAACTAAAATATTTTCATCCCCCTTAATCAGGGATAAAAAATACATACCAGATGAAAGATTAATTTCAAAAGTAATTTCTTGTCCTGAAATATTAGAGATACGTTTAACTTCTTTACCGTATACATTATAGATAATCAGTTCTCCATTATTAATAAATGTTGTAAAATTTACACTAATTGAAGATGATGCAGGATTGGGATATATGTTAATACTGGTTTTATTAATTTTCTGATTGTTTAATCCCATCTGATTACTGCTTTGAGGTTGCTGCTGGGTAACACAATGTACCATGCCACCATTTTCATATAAATTCCTGCAATCTATACCTATAACATTTCTGTTGGGATATAAATTCTGAATTATTGAGTTTGCAACTACATCGTTGGGATCATTATAATTTGGTACTAAAACAACTTTATTGGCAATATAGTAATTAACATAAGAACCTTTGTATCCCAGATTGTTTCCATAAGTTGTAACTACATTATTTTGTGTTAAAGGCAAAAAAACAAAAGAATAAGGTTTCCCATTTATATTGGTTGAATTATACAAAATATTAATATCGGAAGATGGCACTCCCCAGTAAGTTAAATCAGCAGTATTCATAGTTACTATTATACTGTCATTGGTGAATTTTGCAAAACCATCTATATGCATATCGGTTACATCATCAGGATCGCCTGCAACTCCATCAAGCCAGATAAACTTATTAACACCAAGATATTGAGTAAAAAAAGATTCTGCCTGTGCAACTGACATACCAGGATTTCGTACTGAATTGGGGGGACTTTGACTCAATATGGAGCTTTTTGTAGCCATTAATACACCATTACCATCAATTTCTATTGCACCTCCTTCAAGAACCATAACAGAATTTAAATCTATAACATTTATTCCTGTTGAATTACCAACATAAGTTGGGATTGGATTACATTTGTTATAATTAAATTTTCCTCCCCAGCCATTGAAACCCCAATCTTCTATGTACATTACATCATTGTTGTCGAATACGAATACAGGTCCATTATCTCTTACCCAAACATCATTGGTAGGAAATAAATAAAAATCAATGTTTGCAAGGGGTACATTCGCAGCAGTCAAAAGATTTGTTATACGTGATTGTTCTGTTGCATTATAAGCAATAATATGTACTTTTTCATTTGTAACCAAAGCCTTTGTAATTGCTACCCATGTAGCATCCAATCTATTTCTGTATGTTATGCCATATTCATATTGATGAGGCCATTGTAACCATGTCCCTTCATGTTCTGTTTCCTCTTTTGGCATTGTGAATTGAATTGTTTGAGATATGATTTTTTGTGCAAAAAACATAAAAAAACACATAATAATGATTGTATAATATGGTATAACATTTTTAGAAAACATTTTTTAACTTTTTAAGGTGGGTTCTAAAAATTAATTTTATATATTTTTTATATTTATTTTACAAATTTGAATTCACTCCTAAAAATCTATAAATTAAATTATAATTAAATTAATCTATATTTTTAATTAATTTATCTATGAAATTTTTAATTTATTTTATCAAAAAAAGTGATTTAAAATAAAAACGACTTTTCAGAATGAATTTAAATTTCAATTTATCTATTGTTTTTTCTATTATTTATCATTTATCAGTATGCAATCCACATTCCTTATTTTCGGGGTTTTCCCACCACCAGCGGCCTGCACGTATATCATTTTCTGTACCAGTTGCACGTGTGCAAGGCAAACAGCCAATACTGCGAAACCCTTTATTGTGTAAAGAATTATATGGTATGTTATTTTGTTTTATATAATCCCATACATCATTTTCGCTCCAGTCTATCAATGGATTCACTTTAATCATCTTGTGTTCCTCGTCCCATTCTACTGTTCGCATATTGTTTCTTGTTATAGATTGTGCCCTCCTTAATCCGGTTATCCATATTTTGAAATTTTTTAAAGTTCTGTTTAATGGCTCCTTTTTCCTGATATTACAACAAAGTTTTCTGTTTTCAACAGAATAATAAAAAAGATTTATGCCTTTATCATCAACCATTTTTTCAAGCATTTTGTAATCAGGGAATATTGTTTTAATTTTTATGCCGTATCTCTCGACAGTGCGTTCCATTGTATTATATGTCTCCTGAAAAAGACGGCCTGTATCAATTGTAAGAAAAATAATCTTACTGTCTATCGAAACAATAATGTCGGTAAGAACCTGGTCTTCTGCTCCAAAACTGGTAGTAAAAACAATTTCTTCTTTTTTATAATGTTTAGTAAACCATTCAATAATTATAGATGGTTTTTGCCCTGAAAATTTATTGTCCAAATTAGTGGCAAGTTCCTTATTTAAGTCATTATCACACATTGTATTAAAATTCATAAAATATTAATGCAATTTATACAATATTATTTTATGTATAAAAAAGATAATATCAGGAACTCACAAAAATATTTTCTAACTGTAATTAATGTTGCAATAATGTTTAACCCCTTAACTAAAAAATGTTCTCTCTTTTAAACAGAAAGACAAAACAATAAATATTATTGAATCACCATCTTATATTCCTTAATACTTACAAGACCCCTCTCAGATGGGTATGAACTATCTCCCACATTAAACGTAACAGTTGTTCCAGCAGGCAAAAAATAAGGAGTAGCGATACAATAAACATAATAACCATAATATGTATCATATAATGAATAATTTACTATGTAAGCAAAACCATAAGTCAATCCATTAATAGATGTAATTGCAACTGGACGCCTGTAGTGGGTATAAACTGCGCTTTCTATTGACCACATTTTACCGGCGGGTACAGTATAGGATGTACCTCCATAAGCGACAGGTAGAAGTTTTGAGCCGCAGAGCATATAAGTAGTATCGGCAAGAGAAGATCCCCCACCCCCAGCAGACACTGCATTATCTACATATTCCTTATTTGCAGCATCAAGGTTTTGGGTGCAGGTAGCAAGGTTTACAATTTTGTTGTTGGTCATATTAAGAGAATCGGCTGCGGTGTGGTTGCCAAGGTTATCGCCAAATTGCAGCCAGGTAGTACCGTTGTAATACCAGAAACCTTCGTTGTTGTCAATCTGATAAACCATAAGTCCACGAGCAGGACCTGTAATGCTAAGTCGTTCCGCCTGTGTAAGGCGTGGTATAAGAATTCCCTTATTGCTGCTGCTTACATCAAGCATTGCAGAAGGGTCGGCGGCAGCGCCAGTTGCATTAATGGCCACTCCGTCCTGTGCTGTTAAATTTGCTGCTGCAATAACAACCATTGCAATTGTAAAAATTAACTTTTTCATAATTAATAAAATTTAAATTAATAATTAAATAACTTTTTGCAAATATAATGAAAAAAATTAAAATCAAATATTTTTTTTAATAAATTTTATTTTATTTTTTGGTTAAGCAAATGTGGTTATTTATAACATATTTAAGATAAAAATGAGTTTTCGGAGTAGACTCAATTATAAGTTTTTAAGATAATCCCTTTTGCTCAAATCGTAACATCAAATTTTTCTTGAAAATTTGATGTTATTTAACAGGGTTCACCCTGTTAAATACGATTTGAGCAAGTTAACTGTTATATATTAAATAAACTCTTACCGCTCAAATCGTAACATCAAATTTTTCTTGAAAATTTGATGTTATTTAACAGGGTAAACATTACGGACTTTCTGACTTTCTGACCATAAAATAATAAAATTCTATTGTGATTCCTGTCACTTTGTCTCTTTTAATTATCTGGCAAAAATATTGTAAGCCAAATAAGGCTATTGTATATTTTATATAATTTCAATTATTAAAGCATTTATATTAACAAAGTTTGATACAAGTTTTATAATTATTATTAGATTCTTAAATCATTATGAAAAATAACAAGGTAAAAAAAGAAAAACGATTTGTCAAGCAACAAACTGACAATTTTGCAGAAAGTAATATTCAATTGGAAACTGAAAATAAAAATGAACAAAAAGTGGAAAAACAAATTAACAAAGAAGAAGTAAGTATAGGTGAAACAGAAGGTCAAACACAGGTAAAAGGTCAAAATCAAGGGGAAGAAACACGAACTGCAAAAGAAACACAATTAAATGAAGAAGTTGTAGTTGCATCAAAGGTTGATCAAAGTATAAATAATGAAATTGAAACTTTGAAACAACAAATTGCTGAATTAAATGACAAATATCTTAGATTATATTCTGATTATGATAATTACAGAAAACGGACAATGAGAGAGAAAGCAGAATTAATTAAAAGTGCTGCTTGTGATTTGATATTGGAACTTTTGCCTGTTGCAGATGATTTTGAAAGAGCAATAGCAGCAGCTGAACAAACCACTGATATACAATCTGTTATTCAAGGTATTAAATTAATACAACAAAAGTTTATAGGAGTATTATCTCGTAATGGTATAGAAGAAATAAAAAGTATTGGCGAAAAGTTTAATACTGATTTTCATGAAGCTTTAAAAACAACAACTGTTGATAATGATGCCCAAAAAGGAACAATTGTAGAAGAAATACAAAAGGGATACTTGCTAAATGGAAAAGTTATAAGGCATGCAAAAGTTTCTGTGGGTGGATGATTATTGTTTTTTTTATTTATAAAAAGTTAATTTAATTTTATTTATAATGGCTAAAAGAGATTACTACGAAGTACTTGGTGTTGACAAAAATGCTTCAGAAGCTGAAATAAAAAAGGCATACAGGCAGTTGGCTTTAAAATATCATCCTGACAGGAATCAAGGTGATAAGGCAGCAGAAGAAAAATTCAAGGAAGCTGCCGAAGCCTACGAAGTCCTTAGCAACCCTGAAAAACGAAGTAAATATGATCAGTATGGTCATGCTGGACTTTCGGGAGATGCTTCCAGTGGTTTTGGATCAGGTATGAGCGTTGAAGATATTCTTAGAAGACATTTTGGAGACAGTTTTGGTTTTGATGATCTTTTTGGCGGTGCTTTTAGTGGCTTCGGAAGTAGCAGTAGCGGCAGTAGACAAAGAAGTCATAATGTCAGTAAAGGTACAAATCTTAGAGTAAATCTTAAACTTACACTTGAAGAAATTGCAAGCGGGGTAGAAAAAAAAATCAAGCTAAACAAATATGTTAAATGTAAAGATTGTAATGGTACTGGTGCTAAAAAAGGTGCTTCATACAGTACCTGTACTTCTTGTCATGGAGCAGGTTATGTTACAAAGGTTACAAATACTTTTCTGGGACAAATGCAGAGCCGTTCTACCTGCCCCTATTGTGGCGGTGAAGGTAAAATTATAGCAGAAAAATGTAGTACCTGCAATGGAGATGGTATAGTTAAATCTGAAGAGATTATCAACATTGCTATTCCAGCTGGCGTTAGCGAAGGTATGCATCTTACTGTTAGCGGAAAGGGTAATGCGGCTCCTCGCAATGGAATACCAGGCGACTTAATTATTAAAATTGAAGAAATAGAACATCCTTATTTAAAAAGAGAAGGCAATCATCTTATTTATAATCATTTTTTGAGTTTTCCAGAAGCATCTCTTGGCACTACTATCGAAGTACCCACGCTCGAAGGTAAAGCTAAAATTAAAATACCCGCTGGAACCCAACCAGCTAAAATAATGAGACTTAAAGGTAAAGGCCTTCCCGAAATTAATAAATATGGTCGTGGTGACCTGCTTGTTAATATTAGTGTATGGGTACCACAGTACCTTACAAAAGAAGAAAAAGATATACTTCAAAAACTTCAAAAATCCGAAAATTTTATCCCTAAACCCTCTTCAAGTGATAAAAATGTGTTTAACAGAATGAAAAATCTTTTTCAATAAGTTAAAACTTATATAACTTGAAAACTTGAATTATTTTTACAATTTAAAAGGGTTTAATACGTTTTTATCTTAATTTCAATTTTTAATATATATATTCTAATCCAAAATGTAAAATAATTCTTTTTGGATATTTCATTTTGATTTTTGCACTGTATTTTTTATGCAAATAATTAATATGTTTAATATAAAAATATTTAATTTAATCATAGATTTAATATAATATATACCATAAAATAATATGATTTGTTGATTTTTATGATTTTTTTCTACTTCATTTAATCAACTAATAAATTATAAATAATCTGTTAACTGTGATTTTGTAGAGAGGTAATTTATCTTATGCAAATATTTTATAAACATATTCTTTTGAATCTATTTATTTTTTTTAGCATTTCTCTCTTTTCACAATCCAGGTATACTGTAAGCGGTTATGTGAAAGATGCAAATACTGGTGAAGACCTTATAGGTGCAAGCATTTATATTAAAGATAAAAATATCGGTACTGTTACCAATCATTATGGTTTTTACTCTCTTACACTGAACCAGGGAAAGTATGATATGGTTGTTTCATATATTGGCTACGTTGAGCAGATACATAGTATAAATCTTGATAAAAATATTACATTAAATATTAAACTTCAGGAAAATACATTTACTATGGATGAAGTGGTTATAAGTGGTAAACGCCCTGATGATAATATTAAAAGTACAAATGTTGGCAAGTTCGAAATACCTGTTGAAAAAGTTAAAACAATGCCTGCCTTTCTTGGTGAAGTAGATATACTTAAAACCATACAGCTTACTCCTGGCATCCAATCGGCCGGTGAAGGAAGTTCAGCATTTTACGTACGCGGTGGAGGTCCCGACCAGAACCTGATTTTACTTGATGAAGCTGTTGTTTATAATGCCTCTCACTTATTGGGTTTTTTCTCAGTATTTAATTCCGATGCTTTAAAAAATGTAGAAGTAACCAAAGCAGGAATACCATCTAATTATGGAGGTAGACTTGCATCAGTTCTTGATATTTCAATGAAAGATGGTAATAATAGAGAATACCATGCTGATGGCGGCATTGGATTAATATCTTCAAGACTTACAGTACAAGGTCCTGTTAAAAAAGATACTTCTGCCTTTATTATTTCTGGAAGAAGAACTTATATGGATTTGATGATTAAACCTTTTGTGAAAAAAACTTCTCCATTTAAACAGTCAAGTTATTATTTTTATGATTTAAATGCCAAGTTTAATTATAAAATTTCAGAAAAAGACAGATTTTTTATTTCAGGATATTTTGGAAGAGATGTTTTTGACCTTAATGCTAATTCAGGCACTTTTAAAAATAATATGTCGTGGGGAAATTCAACTGCTACAATACGATGGAATCATCTATATAACAGTAAACTTTTTATGAACACAACTCTTATATATAGTGATTATCAATTCGAGTTCGATGCTAATCAACAACAATATTATCTTGCTTTGTTTTCAGGAGTTAACGATTATCAGGCTAAAACAGATTTTACTTTTCTTATTTCTCCCATAAATACTCTGAAATTTGGTGCTGATTATATCTATCACATTTTTATACCTGGTCAATTTACTGCAAAATCAGGCGATGTTGATTTAGACCTTGGAGAAAAGGAAAAATTATATTCACATGATTTTGCATTATATGCTAATAATGAAATTGAAATTTTACCAGGGTTTAAGATGAATGGTGGATTAAGATATACTTTTTTTAGACAGACAGGCCCTTTTACAAGATATGTCCAAAATGAAAAATTCGATATTATAGATACTGTTTTTTATAATAAAGGCGAAAATATTAAGACTTATAATCATATAGAACCAAGACTCTCGGCTCAACTTAGTATTAATGACAAATCTTCTATTAAAGCATCGTTTACTCAAAACTATCAGTATATTCATTTAGTGGGTATTTCTACAATGAGTTTGCCCACTGATATTTGGGTACCCAGTTCTACAATAGTAAAACCTCAATTTGGAACTCAATATTCTCTTGGTTATTATCGTAATTTTATGTCAAATATGTATGAAACTTCCATAGAAGCATATTATAAAACTTTAAAAAATCAAATTGAAATAAGAGAAGGTGCTTTTATCGACCAGGCATTTCATAATAATATTGATAATAATTTTACTTTTGGTAATGGAGAATCTTATGGCGTAGAACTTTTTATAAATAAAAAAGCAGGTCGAATCACTGGTTGGATAGGGTATACTTTATCCTGGACAACTCGACAATTTCCTGATCTTAATAATGGAAAACGTTTTTTTGCCAGGTATGACCGCCGCCACGATATCTCTTATATTACAACTTTTGAGATGAATAGACATTGGACCTTTTCTATTGTTTGGGTTTATGCTACTGGAAATACTATGACTATACCTGTTTCAAGATATTTTATTGAAGGAAATATTATTAATGAATATGGTGAAAAAAACGGTTATAGAATGAAACCATATCACCGCCTCGATTTGTCAGCAACTTATTATTTTAAAAAGAAAAAAAATTTTGAATCAAATATTAATTTTTCTGTCTATAATGCTTACAACCGTTATAATCCTTACTATATTTATTTCGAAACCACTGGAAATATTAATGATTTGAAACTGGAAACAAAGGCTCAACAGGTTTCTCTCTTTCCAATATTACCTTCAATAACATGGAATTTTAAATTCTGAAATATGATTTTTTTTAATAAAAAAATATTTATAAAACATCTTTTTTATACTGCAATTATGTTAACTATTGTTTCTTGTGAACAGGATATTGTGATAGATTTGCCTGAACCTGAACAAAAAATTGTTGTTGAAGGCTGGATAGAACAAAATAAATATGCTATTGTAAAACTTAGTAAAAACATGTCTTATTTTGGTGTAACTGATTCAACTGCTTTGATTAATATGATTAATTTCCCTGCTGTTGTGACTGTTAGCGATGGAATAAATTCTGAAATCTTAACTCCAACTTTTGACTTTAATTATTTTCCACCAATTCTTTACAAAGGGCATCTTATTAAAGGAGAAATTGGGAAAACTTATTATTTAACAGTTCAAAGTGAAGGCAAAGAACCTACATCTAAAACAACTATACCCTGTCCTCCAACTACCCTTGACAGCCTCTGGTTTGTACTTGACCCCGGTCAAGATAGTCTGGGTACTATATGGGGAAAATTTACCGATAATCCAAATGAAAAAAATTATTACAGACTTTTTACTCAACGCAAGGGCAGAGACAAAAAAATGATACCTGTTATGGGCTCTATTTACGAAGATTTTTTCTTTAATGGATTGAACTTTACCTTTAATGTATATAGAGGTTATGAAACTTATACCGATTACGAAGGAATAAAAAATGATAAAGAATATAGTTACTTCAAACTGGGAGATACTATTATATTTAAATATTGTTCTATCGATAAGGAACATTATGAATTCTGGAGCACGGCTGAAGTAGAATTTTTTTACGGCGGCAATCCGTTTATAAATCCTATTCCTGTTAAAAGCAACATTAAAGGAGGTGGTTTGGGTGTCTGGGGTGGCTATGGTGCTAATTATGATACAATAATATTAAAAAAATAATAGTTTAAATGTAAGTAATTTATCTTTTTTATAAAAAATATAGATATTATAAATATTAAATATAATAAGATGGATGAAAATATAGATAAAACAAAATGTTTGATTATAGGTTCAGGACCTGCTGGATACACATCCGCAATTTATGCTTCAAGAGCATTTCTTAAACCCATATTATATCAAGGATTGCAAGTGGGTGGACAATTAACCATTACAACCAGAGTTGAAAATTTGCCTGGTTACCCCGAAGGAGAAGAAGGATCAAAAATCATGAAAAATATTGAAGCACAGGCAAAACGTTTTGGTACAGATATTCGTTTTGGAAGAATTATAGAAGTTGATTTTTCAAGTCGTCCTTTTAAAGTTAAAGCTGATGACGGTAAAATAATAATAGCCGATACTGTTATTATTGCTACAGGTGCTTCGGCTCGCTGGTTAGACATTGAATCAGGAAAAAAATTTTATGGAAGCGGGGTGTCAACTTGTGCTGTATGTGATGGTTTCTTTTATAAAAATAAAGACGTAGCCGTTGTCGGGGGTGGTGATACAGCAGCAGAAGAATCTACATATCTTGCTAAATTGTGCAATAAGGTTTATCTAATACATAGACGTAACGAAATGAGAGCCTCAAAAATAATGCAATCCAGAGTTTTTAACTGTAAAAATATTGTACCTGTTTTTGAATATATAGTTGATGAAATTATTGGAGATGATAAGGGCGTAACGGCTCTCAAAATCAAGTCAGTAAAAAATAATGATACCAGGATACTTAATGTTGATGGTGTTTTTATTGCTATTGGTCATGTGCCAAATACTTCAATTTTTAAAGGACAAATAGATATGGATGATAAAGGCTATATTATTACAAAACCCGGCACATCACAAACAAGTGTAGAAGGAGTTTTTGCAGCCGGAGATGTTCAAGACAAATCTTATCGACAGGCGGTTACTGCTATGGGAAGCGGTTGTATTGCCGCAATTGATGCAGAAAGATTCCTGGCATTAACTTCTTCTTAAAATTATTATTTTTCAATTTTATAAAATGACAGAACAAATCAAAGTCAAAAAAAGGTAAAATTTCAATATAACTATGATGTTTCCCATAATTATATCATATTAACATTGAAATCGATTATAATAAATGCTCAAAGACATTTTAACAAAACCTTTTCTACTTTCGTTTTTGATGCTTGTAAAATCTTAATTTTAAACTTCCCAATAGTAATTTCATCACCTTGCTTGGAAATGTTTTCTGTATATTGCAAAATAAGTCCTGCAAGAGTCTCATATTGTTCCGAAACAGGCAAATTTAAATGATATTTATTGTTAAGATAATCAATTTCAAGTCTTGCTGAAAAAATATATTCATCAGGACCGATTTGTTTTTCAACAAGTGTTTCAATATCAAACTCGTCATTTATTTCGCCAATGAATTCTTCAATAATGTCTTCCAATGTTACAATTCCTGATGTGCCTCCAAATTCATCAACTACTACTGCTATTTTTTTATTTTGTTTAATTAATTTTGTTAGTGCTTTTACTGATGGCATGGTTTCAGGCAAGTATATAACAGGCTTTATATAATCTTTAATTTTTTGAGGTTTACGGAACATATCATAGGAATGCACATGCCCTATGATATTGTCGATATTTTCAGAATAAACCAGAATATTTGAATGCCCTGTTTTAGTGTATAACTCTTTGAGATTCTGTATTGATTCATTCTCTTCAATGGCAATAATTTCAGTACGTGGAATCATACATTCACGTAATTTTGTTTTTTTAAGATTTATAGCATTTTGAAACATCTGGATTTCTTCTGTTTCACTTTCATCAAATGAGGAAGGTGAAAATTCTTTAACAAAGTTTTCAAGATCCATAGGGCTAAAGACATAATTTTGTTTTTCTAAATTTTTATTAAAAATATGTTTAAAAATAAAATTTGAAATACCTACAAATAAATACACCAATGGTGATAGTATCACATATATTATTAAAAGAGGAATAGCAAAAAAATCAAGAATCTTGTTAGGGTTAATCCTGAAAAATGTTTTAGGTATAAATTCTCCAAAAATTAATATGATAATTGTAGATATAACTGTTTGAAAAACAAGTAAAAACATATCATTTTGTAAATAATATGGAAGATAATTATTTAATAAAGGATTGAGCCATGCAACCATTGAA
The DNA here is from genome assembly GCA_022708585.1 of Bacteroidota bacterium. GTDB lineage: Bacteria > Bacteroidota > Bacteroidia > Bacteroidales > JAKIYJ01 > JAKIYJ01. The sequence continues at coordinate 2,740 of JAKIYJ010000009.1, read as the reverse complement.
AGACTATATATAACCAGTGCTATATTATTTCCTATTAATATTGCTGCAATAGTTTGTGGCGTTTTTTTAGAAAAATAAGAAAGTATAATGCCTGAAATTTTATTATTATTCCTGTCAACTTCAATTTTAAGTTTATTTGAACTGATAAAGGCTATTTCTATCCCGGAAAAAAAAGCAGAAAAAAGTAAAGTAATTATTATTATTAGCCAAGATTCCATTTTATCTATCTATTCTAAAAAATAAAATTAAAACAAAAAACCTTGAGTCTACTCTGAAAAATCATTTTTATTTTGAATTATTTTTTTGATAAAATAAATTAAAATTTTCATAGATAAATTAATTAAAAATATAGATAAATTTAATTAGAATTTAAATTATAGACTTTTGGCATTGGATTCAACCTTTATTATTCAAACACTTGATTTTCTATTTTGATAGAACCAGTTGGGTGAAGAATTTTCCATTTGATAAATCGTTCATCAGCCTCCATTCCATCTCCAAACAGGATTTCATTTTTTGTTGTAATTTTAACAAACTGATCAGAATAAATAATTTGTTTTTGAACATCCCATACCAGTCTTTCAGTATTAAGCTGTTCTCCATCACGATTAACAACTACAACATTTTTGCGTGCTTCAAATTTATTGTTATTATCATAACTTTTAGCATATTCGGCAGTTAGCAAGGAATTTGGTTTTAAATCCGAATCAAAAAATAATACTTTGATTCCCTTAGGCATTTCAAGATATTGTTTTTCTTTTTCATAACGTTTAATTAAGGGAGATTTCAATAGCATTTGAATTTTGCCTGAATCACTGTAAATAACTTCACCTTCAGTCATAATTTCAACTGGGCTTGTATCGCGTAAGCCTATTTCCCTTATTGTTTTCATGTCGTTTTCACAGGAAAAAAACATAAAACATGAAAATGAAAAAGAAATAATACAAAATGTTTTTTTGATATTACATAAAAAATAATAAGACATAATAGTCAAACATAATGTGTTATCTTGCTCTTATTGTTGTAGTTTCATTTATCCAGCAGCCGACAGTATAAGTTTGACCAACAGCAAATTGATAAAAAAATATAGTTTCATTATCAGGGAAGAAGGCTGTATATTTAGAAATTCTGGATGATGCTTCTGCCTTAATATTTTCATCAGTTGACACTGAACGGGCTTTAATATATTTATCAACAGCTGCCCAATAAGCGGCACGGGATGAAATTTCATCTGAGCCACAATTTGAAGCACTGGCAGCATACATATCACCAATTATTATATAAGGTCTGCCATCAGAAGGATTATATGCCGCACTTTGTAAGGCAGCCGTTCTTGCTTTCTGGTATTGGTTAAGTAATCTATATGTTTCAGCAAGCGAAAGATAACTTTTAGCTTTATTTTCATTTTCAGTATAAAGTTCAGCTGATTGTGCAAAATAATCAGCCGCTTCATTATATTTTTTTAAATTAAAATATATATTTCCTAATGCATAAGCCGAAGTAGCCGAAGGATTAATTTTATGCAAATTAGTGGCGGCTTGTATATATAATGGGGCATCGGTACACTTTTGACGTTCAAATAATGATGTTATAAGAATCAATAAATTAGCATCATTGGGGTTATCATTAAATTTTTTAGTAAAAACAGAAATCAAATCAGGGCATTTAGCCCATTGAGCAAATAAATTATTAACCGCAGTTTGTGCAGAAGGGTAAAATACTGTATCTTGTGGATTATTTTTTATATTATACTCTATATAATTTATCACAACAGGGTAAGTTTCAATTATTAAAGAAGTATCAGCAAGACCTGAAGCCACCATTTTTACTGTGTATTCAAAATAATATGTTAAAGCAGCTGAAATTGATTTTTCTTTTTCAAGTTCTACGGAATGTTTAAAGATATTATAAATTTCCTTTACATTATCAGGCTTGTATTTTCTTAAATCTATACCTTTTCTTGCCAGAACATTGCCTTCTCTGCTTGTACGAGTATGTCCAAAATATTCAATACGTTTGTCGTAAATCATCATCAAGGTATCAATATATTTTTCTTTTTTTAGGGAATCTTTTTCTGTATCAATAAAATAAGAAATAATATTTGTTCCTCTAATAAAAATATTTTCACTTGATTGAGGGCAATTATTATAGCACCATCTCCATGGGCCCAGAGCGGCATGATAATTTTTATGATCATAAAATTCCTTGTAAAGAGATAAATTTTTTACACATTCAGCACTGTCTTTTGGGTTTTTTCCATATTTCCCCTGTGAATAAGCATAACTGTTAAAAAGGAAGATTAATAAAACTATTAATAAGATATTTTTCTTTGTATTACACATAATATAAAATTTATTATTAATTATATTTTTTTCTTAAAAACCATCTTTCATATATAGAGAGACCTAATGTTATTTTTCCATATTGTTCCTTAACAAGATTATTTTTTACAGTTCCTTTTTGTCCCAATTCAATGCCAAAATTAATAAAAGATTTTGAACGTTTAAGAGGGAATCCCAATCCAAAACTTATACTAAATTCATTTATCTGTGTGTTTTTAAGTTGCAGATAACTTTTATCATAATGTATACCTGTTCTGTACTGTACTTTTTTAAAATAAGGGGCAATAGAACTGTTTGATGGAGTATAAGCATAAGCCACGCAAATTTGCAAACTGTTTTTTAGAGAATCTTTTATACCGAAGCTGTCAAAATTAGCCCAGTTTTGCCATGAAATATCA
>JAKIYJ010000140.1 GCA_022708585.1 Bacteroidota bacterium | reverse complement strand
CAGATACGAATTTGTCTAATCTATAAATTTAACTCCATACTTATATGTTTTCGATTTAAATGTAGAAGGATAGATTTTTTTAGCAATTTCGTATGCCTTATTCAGGGAATCATTGTCTTTAAAAAATGCAAATACAGTAGAGCCTGAACCGGTCATTATGGAAGATATTGCACCATTGTCAATCATTAATTTCTTAATGTAATTGATTTCGGGATGATACTTTTCCACAACTTTTTCTAATGTATTTGCAACACATTTAGCAGCTTTTTCATAATCATATGATGTAATATATTTCAGTATGTATTCTTCACAATAAGAATTATAGTAATTGGTATCAAGGTTTTTATAAACAAATGCAGTCGAAATTGAAAATTCCGGCTTCACCAATAAAATATTATCCCATTGGAAATCATTTAAATCAGTAACTTTGTCACCAATCCCTTCTGCAAGACAAGTACCTCCTACTAAGCAAAAAGGCACATCAGCACCGATTTGTGCTCCAATGTCTATCATTTCTTGTTCCGATAAATTAAGCTTCCACATTTTATTTAAGCCTTTTATTACTGCAGCTGCATTGGAACTGCCTCCTGCCATGCCCGCTCCCGCAGGAATCATTTTGTTGATATATATTTGTATGCCTGAATTTATACCGTAAGCTTTCTTTAATAAAAGCACAGCTTTATAACAGGTATTCTTTTCATTTATCGGAATAGATTTATCGGAGCATTCAATAATAATTTTATTATCATTAAGGGGAATAAGGGTTATTTCATCATAAATATCGATAGACTGCATAACAGTCTTAATTATATGATAACCGTTTTGAAGTTTTCCCTTAATATCTAAAAATAAATTAATTTTTGCGTATGAGTTTAATCTCAACATAGCCATCTCTCAATTTTTTTCAACATTATATAACATAATTTATTTTTCAACAACAAAAAATACAATTATTTATAAATTTAATAGTTTTTTATGATTAAAATTTAAATTATTGGGTATAAATTTAATGAAGCAAATAAAGAAAGAGGGTGGTACCCCCGAAAACGGAAATTGAAACTATGAATGAATAACACCCGTCCTCTGGTGTGTAACTGATGAGAAACGGGTGTTATTCATTTTTTGTGTGTCCCCCTCAAATTGGGGACATTCCTTCAAAAGTTATCCCACATAGAGTGACCCGACTTTGAAGGTGTGTCCCCATACCTTAGAACAAATCTTTTTTTGCAAGTATAAATCCTGCAAATACTGATGTCAGTATTGAAATACCAATTATTATCCAGAAACCAAAAGGCGAATTTGCGAGGGGGATATTAGCAACGTTCATTCCATAAAAGCTTGCAAACATGGTCGGTATAGCCATTAATATTGTTATGGATGTTAAGAGCTTCATAACAATATTTAAATTATTTGATATAAGAGATGCAAATGCATCCATTGTACCGCTTAAAATCCCGCTGTAAATTGTGGCCATTTCAATGGCTTGCTTATTTTCAATAATTACATCTTCCAATAAATCCTCATCCTCGGTATATTTTTTTATTATATTGATTCTAAGGATTTTTTCCAGTACTATTTGGTTTGCTTTAAGAGAAGTATTAATATATACCAAAGACTTTGATAAGTCCAAGAGCTGTATAAGCTCCTTGTTTTTCATTGATTGATGCAGCTTCTCCTCTACATAATTGCTCATTTTGTCAATTTGCCTTAAATAAAGTAAATATCTTTGAGCATTCTTGTATAGTATTTGATATAAAAAACGGTATTTTTTATAAGTGTAGAAAGTACGAATGCTGTTTTTCACAAATTGGTCAAGTACAATTGAATTTTTTAAACATACTGTTATTATATTTTTATCGGTTATTATAATTCCAAGAGGGAGTGTTTCATAAATAATATGTTCATCTTCTTTTTCAATATATGGCGTATCAACCAATATTAAAACTTGACCTTCTTCCGTTTCTAAACGGGCACTTTCCTCTTCGTCCAAAGCTGCTCTTAAAAGATCTCCTTCAATAGACAGCTTATTTTCAATAAAGTCTAATTCCTCTTTTGTAGGATTAACCAAGTTAATCCAAGCACCATCTTCAATTTCTTCTAACTTGAATAGGGTGTCATCAATTGATTTAAATACATCAAGCATTTTTCACCTCAATTTAATAATAGATTTCTCTATTACTAAATTGATATAATATTAGTAATAGAGAGTTCAGTTAATATAGATTCGACCTTAGGGACCTCGTCCATTACTTCACATCCTTTACTTTTTTACTGCTTTATAATAATACAATATATCAATATGTTTTTCAAGTTAAATATACCGGCAATTTTAAGATAATGCACATAATTTTTATGTTAATGGAAAAGATATTAACAAATAAATGGTATTTTTTCGTTTTTCATCAAATTTAGTATAGAAGGTGATTATTTGCCCGCAAGTGCTGTTGCAAGAGTTAAAGGAGCAGTTGAAGACTGTATCGGGAAAAAGGTAAAATTTAAGCTTAAAAAAGGTAAAAGCAGGTCTCATTTCAATGAAGGAGTAATTTTAGACACTTATCCTTCAATATTTACAGTCTACATTGAAAAGAAGGACTATAAAAGGATTGTATCATTTAATTATATAGATATTCTAACAAATAATGTTGAATTTTATATATGTGATGATAAGGAGACCAGAATCGGATAGCATTTTAATAGTGAAACTAACTTATTAAAAAATTATTAATAAAGAAGTTTCGCTATATTTTTTTGTGAAAATTTGCTATACTTGGATTATATAAATCTGAATAGGAGTAGTTAAGTGAAATTATTTTCAAAATTAATCGGTCTTTTAATATTAGCTTCAATTATTGTTTATACATATGCAAGAGAAATTGAACCGGTTTTATTAACAATTAAGTATGAAAATATATACAGTAATTATATAAATGATAAAAATGACGATATAAAAATAATACAATTTTCAGATGCCCATATATCTGAATTTTTTGATGTTAAAAATTTAAAAAAGGCAGTCGATAGAATAAACAGCCAAAACCCGCATATTGTAGTTTTTACTGGTGATTTGATAGATAAATACAATGAATACAATGATAAAGACAATTTAAATAAAATATGGGAAGTTTTAAACGAAATAAATGCTCCATTAGGGAAGTTTGCGGTATATGGCAACCATGATTACGGCGGCGGTGCAGAAAGAGCCTATAAGCAAATTATGGAGAAAAGCGGTTTTAAAGTGCTTTTAAATAAAAATGAAAAGCTTGAAGAATATAATATTAATATAATAGGGATGGACGATTCAATTTTTGGAACAAAAGACAATAAAGCCATAGTCAACACTTTGGATGAAAATTATTTCAATATAATATTAAGCCATGAGCCGGATGTAGCGGAATATTTTCTGGAATATGATGCAGATTTGTTTTTAACCGGACACAGCCACGGAGGACAAATAAACCTGCCATTTATTAATTACACTCCGCCCTTGGCAAAAAAGTATGTAAGAGGGATGTATGAGATTTCCAACTACAGGCAGACGAAAATATATGTAAATGCAGGTTTGGGA
>JAKIYJ010000139.1 GCA_022708585.1 Bacteroidota bacterium | reverse complement strand
GATATTGGAAGTGATTTTAAAATAAGGGTATGGAGGAGCATTCCATGAGAGCATCATAGAACGGTAGCCATCGCCGAAGAAATGTTTACCATAGCCTGTTTCGAATTTAAAATTCCGGGATAGTTGCCATGCTAATAAAAAATTAGAGTTCAGGAATCTAAAACACGAATCTTTACCTGTTGCATAAGCATAACCTAAACCTGGTATGGCTTTACTAAAATATATGTTATGATAAAGATATTGTTGAAATACTGCCTGATTCAAGCTTATATTAAAATTGAAGGATAAATTTTTTCTGATATTACCTGTGGTCATAATACCTGCTCCTACTTCCCAAACAGCACGAGTTTCATTGTCACTTTCAACGCCAGCGATTATGTTAATAACTGGATTGATGGTGATTTTAGGTTTATATTGTTGTTTATATTTAATACCAACATTAAAATTGTCATTATATTTATCTCGATGCTGTATAACTATCAAATTTTCATGTAAAAATTTATTAATAAAATTATTTTTTACATTTTTTTTTGTAGCAAAAAGAGTATCAAAATTTATCAAACTGGTAATTTCTTCATAATCATAAGGTTGTATAGAAGGATGAAAATTAGAGCCGGGTTTGTACATATATTTTGAATACATATTTTGAATTTCTTCACTGGTATTAAAAATTCCAATTTGTGCAGAAACAGTTGTATTATTATATAATGTTATAAATATTATTAAAATAAAATATCTTGATATATTTATAATATTTTTCATCTGTTAGAAATCCAGGTATTGATTAAATAAATTTGTAGATATACTTATAAAATAATAGGATGAAATTTCATTATTTTCATATAAATATTTTTTTGTTCTACTGTTATAGCCACAACTAATATTAAGGTTTGTTTTAGGATTAAGCACATAGCTTGCTTTTAATGAATAGTAATAAATTCCCGTATATTTTCCCTGTCCGGTATAAATTCCTGTGCTTGGGTCCTCTATGTGAATATAATAATCGGATTTAAAAATATTTTGTCCCCAGTCTTGATTTGGGTTATCTTCGCCATAGTTGGCAAAAATCATTTTAAAATTGGCATGCCAGCGTTTATATCTATAATCTATGATTGAGATATATTCGTTAAAATTGGCACCGAGTGGATGAGCTATTGCCTGATTATAAGCGGTATAAGTTTGTCTTGAAAATTCATGAGTATAAGTATAAGGGCGAACCTGATTAAATTCTTCAAGAATAATAAGGTTTTTAATTTTAAATGGGTCAAAAATTTTTAAGCCTGCTTGAAACCCGGTTCTGTTTTTTGAATCGCCTTTACCTATTCTTGAAATTTTGATGTCATCGATTACTAATTGTCCATACAGTGTAATTTTGTTGAATGGTTGATATTTAATATTCAAGCCGATTACAGTATTATTTTCGCCGTCAAGGGTATATTTTATGGAACGTGTCAAAATGATGGGATTGAAATATTTAAGAGAGAGGACTTTGTCGGGGGGAGATTTGTAAACAATACCCTCAAAAAGTCCAAGTTGCAGTTTGTATTTTAAGTTATAAGTAAGGTAGTTAAAAGAAACAGGTTTTTTAATAAAAGGACTTTCCCATGGGCGACGTGCCCACACAATATTCTTTGTACTGATGTTTTGCATTAAAGTAGCCATTGAGACATATTGAAAATTTTCATAATTAGCAGTAAATTTTAAATATGGGTATTGAAATGAATTATCTGATAGGAACAATGATCTGTAACCATCGCCGATAAAATGTTTTCCCTGTCCTGTTTGAATATTCAAAAATTTGAAAGGAGAATAGCTCACGCTGCCATAGGCGATAGTATAGTCATAAGCATTTTCTTTAAAATCTTTAACTATATCCTGTCCTGGTGCGACACCATATTTTTGGATAAAAGAAGTAACATAAGAAGGGTATCTGGCTTGTGTTTCAATAAATCCGGAATAAATCCATAAATTTTTATATATTTTGGCATTTATGTTAATACCTCTTGAATTGATAAATAAATTATCATTATTTTCTTTTCCAAGATTAAATTCAAAAATTGGATCAATATAAATTTTAAAATTATTTGAATCAATAATAATAAAATTTTGGGATAAAAGTTTACGAGCTGCCCAGGATCTATTTTCCAGAACGGGTTTAGCATTTGGTATTAGCAAAGAATCGTAATGAAAAATTTTGGCAGTCTTATCAGATAATAAAGGTCTGAAAGATGTATGTACAGTGCTTTTGTTTAAGGATAATTCTCTATCGATGCGTAGATGTATTTCTTGATTTAATGGATAATATTCTTGAGAATTAAGTATATGAATGTTTATGATAATCGTAATGGCATAAAAAACCATAGGTAGCGATTTTAACAATTTAACATTTTTATGCATTGTCAACTTTTTATCAGACATTCTTTTTTTCGGTCCAGAGTTTATTAAATGATTTTTCAGCAAATTTAGGAAGAACGCGTTTGGTCCCCCAATTTTTATGAAAAGTTTTATTTAAAATAAAGTTTTTGATTTTATAATTACCTAATTCTAGCAGTTTACGGTTTAACATTAAATGTTTATATGCAAATATAAATCGTTTATCAGATTTTTTGTATAATTTTTTATTAATTATGTCTCTACGATTATATAGTAGTAAATGGTGCAAGGGAATTTTAATGGGGCATACATCTGTACATTTACCACATAAAGATGAAGCGAAGCTAAGATGTTGATAATCATTCATATCATTTAGCCATGGTGCTGCGACTGCTGCTATTGGTCCACTATATGGGAGGACCCCATAAGTATGACCTCCAATATTTTTATATACAGGGCAAGAATTCAGGCAGGCACCACAATGTATACATGCAAGAGCCATTCTTTGTTTTGTTTGTGCCAGCAAATTAGTTCTTTTATTATCCAATAAAATAACATACATTTCTTCGGGTCCATCACTTTCATTATCCTGTTTGGGACCTGTATAAATTGTATTATAAGAAGTAAGAGGTTGCCCTGTGGCATTAGTTGCAAGTAGAGGCAAGAATAAATCCAGGTCATTTAAGGCAGGTAAAATTTTTTCAATACCTGTTATTACAATATGAATACGTGGGAATGAAGTAGATAATAAAGCATTGCCTTCATTTTCGGATATGCAAACGGCTCCTGTTTCTGCAATTAAAAAATTGCAACCTGTTATTCCAACATCAGCGGCAACAAATTTATTCCTAAAAAAATCCCTGATAAAAGCAATAATTTCTTCTATCGTACTGTCAGCAGAAAGTCCGTATTTCTTGTTAAATAGTATTGATATATCCTGCTTTGATTTATGGAGTGCAGGTGATACAATATGATAAGATTTGTCATTAGTTAGTTGATTGATAAATTCTCCAGTATTTGTTTCAAATAATTCTATTCCATTTTTCTCTAATACTTCATTTATGCCAATTTCTTCGGAGATCATTGATTTGGATTTGACAATTTTACGTATATTATTTTTTTGAGTTATATTAAGAATTTCTTTAATTACATCATTATTGTTTTGTGCCCAAATTACTTTACCGCCTTTTTTAATAAAATTAGCTTCAAATTCTATTAAATATTTATCAAGTTCGTTTAAAACTCTATTT
>JAKIYJ010000008.1 GCA_022708585.1 Bacteroidota bacterium | reverse complement strand
CTGATATGTATCTGATATAAGAAAATTTTTTATCTTTATATTTTAACAGCAAAGAATTAAATCCATCAGCAAATAAAAAGGAAATACCGAGATATGGAATATAAGAGTAACGTTCTGCCATTAAAGCTGTTCCTATTGAAACAAATTGTAAAACCATTACTATTGTGAAAAAGTAAAACAAGATTGAAAATACAGGCAATCGTTGCTGTTTTTTGTAGCAGTAATACATTAGAGCAAATATGAAAAGCACAGCAAAGGGTGCTGCATAAAATGTCCAATGTAAAGTTTCCTTTATTGGAAATGTTGAAACAGGGTATGGGTAAAAAGCCGAAAGCTTGACAGGAACAAAAAATTTTACTATGTAAGCTATAAATCCATAAGAAGCAAACATTATTCTTTCCCAAAAAGTGGCTGCTTGCCAGTCGCCAACTGATTCAGTTGATTGTGCTTTAAATGTTATATAAATTATTGTAAAAGCCGCTATGAAAAAAGGAATTTTTTCGATAAATAGTTTTAATGAAATTTTTCTTTTTTGAAAATAATCAAAAAGGAAAAGCACTGGTGCAAAAGCCGCAGCAGCAGGTTTTGACAGTATAGATAATATAAATAACAAAAATGTAACTGTGTATAGCCCTATCGATTTGGAACCTTTATCATTATATTTAAACCAGGTAATAAGTCCTGAAATAAAGAAAAATCCATACATAACGTCTTTACGTGCTGAAATCCAGCTGACAGAGTCAACGTGCATAGGATGTATCCCAAAACATAAAGCAACTATTATGGCTACAGTTTTATTTTTTTTACTTAATAAATAAAATAATATAAAAACAAGTAAAGTATTTAAAACGTGTATAATAAGATTTGTTCTATGAAAAATATAAGGATCAACTCCGAAAAAATCGTTTGAAGGTTTTTTAGCAAATTTATAATCGATTGATAAAGAAAGAATTGTAAGAGGATGATAATTATATGCGATTATATTCGAAAAAATTTGTTTTATATTTTCTTTGGAAAGGTTTTTAATATAGTTATTTTCATAAACATAAACAGGATCATCCCAATTGGTAAAACTGTTTTTTAAACTGGGGGATAAAACCACCCATGTTATAATAGTAATAAATAAAAGATATATTACAATATTATTGTGATAAAACTTATTTTTATTTTGACTAAAATTATTTAAAGTATTTTTTTTAGAGTCTAATGCGTTTTTGGTATTTATTTTATTTTTAGTCTTTATATTTTTGCTTTTTACAGACATAAGCAATTGTTTAAACTAAAATTTATTTTTTAGTTTTCGTTGATAAGGGGAATTTCATTTTATATGAAACATTAATTTTTCCTTTTGAAATATCAGATAATTTACTTTTAAGCATAATTTTTTTCAAGTTATTAAGGTAATCAATAAAAAGTTTTCCATCCAGGTGGTCGTATTCGTGTTGAACAACTCTGGCTGCTATGCCATATAAAATTTTATCGTGTGGTTGAAAATTTTCGTCCAGGTATTTTATTCTTATTTCAGAAAATCTTGTAACATCTTCTCTAATATCAGGTAAACTTAAACAGCCTTCATTAAAAGGTAATGTCTCTCCTTTTTTTTCTATTATTTGAGCATTAATAAAGACCTCTTTAAAAGAAGCCACTTGTGGATCTTCAATACTATAAGGAGATGCATCTATTACAAACAATCTGATAGAGTGGTCTATTTGTGGAGCTGCCAATCCAACACCCGATGAAGCATACAGTGTTTCCCACATGTTATTTATAAGATTTTGTAAATCAGGATAATCAGGAGAAATATTTACTGCTGTTTTTCTTAATATTGGTGAACCATAAGCAACAATTGGAAGTATCATATCATTTAACTAATTATTTGAGGTTTAAAATCAGAATGTTTAATGGCTTCCATATAGGATTGCAATAAAATAACAGCACTTATTGAATCAATCAGTGCCTTATTTCGACGAGCAGTTTTATTTAATCCGCCATCAATCATAGATTGAAAAGCCATTTTAGAAGTAAAACGTTCATCATATAAAACAATTTCAATGTCAGGAAATTTTTTTTGTAAAGTTTTGCCAAATTTAATAACCCTGTTATAAATTTCAGAAAAGGTGTTATCTAACTTTTTGGGCTGTCCCAACACAATACATTTCACTTTTTCTTTTTTTAGATAATTACTGATAAAACCAATAGACTCTTGTATCATCACAGTATCAAGATTCCGTGCTATAATGCAATTTTCATCAGTAATGGCAATTCCTATTCTTTTGCTTCCATAGTCAATAGCCATTATTCTTCCTGATGTCATGAAATATATTATATATTTGTGCAAAATTAATAATTTTAAATATAATTTTTTATTAATGAAGTATTATTTCATTATCTGTTTTAAATAAAAAATGTAAAAAATATGAGAATGATAAATAATGTATACAATAACATACTTGATACTATTGGTCATACGCCAATGTTAGAGTTAACAAAATTTAATACAGGCAAGTGTCAACTTTTTCTAAAACTTGAAAATCTTAATCCTGGTGGTTCTATTAAAGACAGAATGGCACTTTCGATGATACTGGCTGCTGAAAATAAAGGACTTATAAAACCAGGCGATACCATAGTTGAAGCTACTGCTGGTAATACAGGTATTGGATTGGCACTTGTTGCAAGTCAAAAAGGCTATAATCTTGTTCTTGTTGTACCTGATAAAACAAGCATTGAGAAAATTAATAACCTTAAAGCTATGGGTGCTGAAATTATTATAACCCGTTCAGATGTTGGAAAAGGGCACCCTGAATATTATGAAGATTTAGCCAGAAGATGGGCTGAAGAAAAAGGATATTATTTTATTAATCAATTTGAAAATCCTGCTAATCCTTATGCACATGAAACAACAACTGCACCCGAGATACTTGAACAAATGGAAGGCAAAGTTGATGCTATTGTTGTTGGAGTGGGCTCTTCTGGTACCTTGTCAGGATTAACAGCTTATTTTAAAGTTCATTCCCCTGAAACAAAATTTATATTAGCCGACCCAGAAGGTTCTATTTTGGCTGATTATATTAATAAAAACATACTTAAAACAAAAGCAGGAAATTGGTTGGTAGAAGGTATTGGCAAGGATGCTATTCCTCCTATATGTGATTTTTCAATGACTAAAAAATCATATTCTATAAGTGATAGAGAAAGTTTTGCAACTGTTAGAGAATTATTGAAGAGAGAAGGAATTTTTGCAGGAGCATCAACAGGCACCTTGCTCGCGGGAGCATTACGATATTGTAATGAACAATCTAAATCTCAACGTATTGTGTCTTTTGTTTGCGACAGTGGAAATAAATATCTGTCTAAAGTATATAACAATGAATGGCTTATAGAAAAGGGATTAATATAAAACAAATATTTTGATCACTGCCGTCCAAAACTTTGAAAAAATAGATAATAACTCTTTGTAAGCCTATATTTATGAGGATAAATTGAATTTTAATTGAATGAATCCACTCCAAAAAGTTTATAAATCAAATTTTCTTAAATTTATCTACATTTTTAATTAATTTATCTATGAAATTTTTAATTTATTTATCAAAAAACAACTCAAAATAAAAATAATTTTTCAGAGTAGACATAATTTTTGTTTTGCGACAACAAATTTAAGTGATCCTCTGGCACTTTTTTTTTTAACTTTCGGATAATTGTATTTGTTTCTAATAATTCAATGATATTAAAAATAAAGATTTTTTTGTTGGTTTGTTACTATAAATTATTGTTGTAATTTCGAGCAAAATTTTCAAAATTTATATTATTGCATTAAACCCTTGTTATTTCAGGAGTTTTTGAATTTTAACTATAAAAGATGTGGACATATTTAGTAAGATTTATTTTACGTAACAGGCTGGTAAATTTAGTTATTATTTTTGGTTTAACTGCTTTTATGGCTTATCAGGCAAGAAAAGTTGAAATGTCGTATGAATTTGGTAGAGTGTTGCCTTCCAACGATCCAACTTCAATTACGTATGAAAAATTTAAAAAAGTTTTTGGAGAAGATGGCTCTGTATTATTTCTTGGAATTCAAGATCCAAGAATTTTAAATCAGGAAGTTTTCAGAGACTGGTATAAATTAACATACAGGATTAAACAGGTTGATGGTGTTCAGGATGTAGTTTCTATTGGGAGAATGTTTCATCTGGTAAAGAACGACAGCACAAAGAAATTGGATTTTAAACTTTTATATAATAAAGAACCCAAATCTCAAAAAGAAGTTGATAGTATTATAAATCTTATTTTATCATATCCTTTTTATAATGGTTTTTTGTACAACAAAGAGACTTATGCAACAATTATGGCTTTGACCATTGATAAGAATAAGATAGATTCCAAAAAAAGATTCAAATTAGTTGATGACATAACCAGAACTTGTGAAGAATTTCATGCAAAACACAATATTAAAGTTCATTATTCAGGATTACCATATATTAGAACGCAAACAGGTAAAAAAATTGAAAACGAACTTTATTGGTTTACTTTTATTGCTTTGCTGGTTGCTTCAATAGTTTTATTTATTTATTTCCGTTCTTATAAAGCGGTATTTATACCTCTTATCATTGTTGGTATAGGAGTAGTATGGGTATTAGGCACTATGAGTTTATTTAAATTCAAAATTACTATGCTTACAGGCGTACTTCCTCCTTTATTAATCATAATAGGAATTGAAAACTGTATCTTTTTGATAAACAAATATCATTTCGAGTATAAGGCACATCAGAATAAAGTAAAAGCATTATCTCGAATGATTCAAAAAGCAGGATTAGCAACTTTATTGACAAATTTAACCACTGCAATAGGTTTTGGTATATTTATATTTACCAGAAATAGATTGATGTATGAATTTGGACTTGTTGCTTCTATTAACATTATGATAATTTATACATTCTCTGTTTTTTTAATACCCATATTTTTCAGTTATCTTAATCCTCCTTTACCTCGACATTTACAGCACCTCGATAATTTGAATATTCAAAAACTTGTCAATAAGGCATTATATATAGTACAAAATAAAAGAGGGGTTGTATTTACTTGTACAATTGTACTTGTTGTCATAAGTATATTTGGTATTAGCAGATTAAATACAACCGGCAATATTGTTGATGATATTCCTGTGAAAGATCCTTTATATACTGATTTAATGTTTTTTGAAAAAAATTTTAAAGGGGTTATGCCTTTCGAAATCAGTATTGATACTAAAAAGAAACGCGGCGTTATGCAACTTTCTACAATAAAAAAAATTGACAGGTTACAGGATTCACTGAAAAAATATCCAGAATTTTCATCCCCACTTTCAATAGCTGAAGTAGCCAAATTTGCAAAACAGGCTTTTTATAATGGAGATCCTTTTATGTATAATTTACCGGGTAGTAATGAAATGATTTTTATGAGTAGTTATATACCAAAGATAGATAATAAAAAAAGAACCATACTGAATTCTTTTATTGATACTAATATGCAACTTACAAGAATTAGTGTGCAGATGGCAAATATTGGAACTAATGATATACAAAGAATAAAAGATGATTTGGAACCCAAAATTGATTCAATTTTTGATAATAAGGATTATAAGGTAGATATTACTGGTACCAGCGTTGTATTTTTAGAAGGCACTAAATATCTGATAGGTAATTTGCTCCAAAGTTTTATTCTTGCATTAATACTGATTTCAATAATAATGGCTTTACTGTTTTCTTCTTTCCGCATGGTTGTTATTTCGATAATTCCTAATATATTGCCTTTGCTGGCAACAGCGGCAATGATGGGATTTATAGGAATAGCCATAAAACCTACTACTATTGTTATTTTTAGTATAGCTCTTGGAATTTCAGTTGATAATTCCATATTGTTTTTATCAAGATATCGCCAATATTTGCGAGATACAAAGTGGCATATACGTGAAAGTGTACTCGGCGCACTACGTGAAACAGGTTTTAGTATGTTGTATTCTTCTTCTGTTTTATGTCTTGGCTTTTGTATGTTTATTTTCTCTTCATTCGGTGGAACCCAAAGTTTGGGATATCTTATTACCTTTACCTTATTTGTTGCATTGGGCAGTAATTTATTATTTTTACCTTCATTATTGTTATATTTTGATAATAAAGCTACTACGAAAGCTTTTGAGGAACCTTTCCTTGAAATACTGGACGAAGAAAAAGATATTGATTCAGATGAACCAAATGCTGAAAATCAAAATGATAATAATGGTAATATAAATAATAATAATTTAGATAAATCAAAAAGTTAATTATTTTTTATCTTTTAATTTGTTATTTTTGATATTTATTTATGACAAATAGAAAAATTAAAATAATAAAATCAGACAAATGAAAGGTATAATATTAGCTGGAGGCAGTGGAACAAGATTATTCCCATTAACAATAGCTGTAAGCAAACAATTAATGCCAATCTACGATAAGCCGATGATATACTATCCCTTATCTATATTGATGATGGCAGGAATAAGAGAAATTCTTATTATTTCTACAAGAGAAGACCTTCCAAATTTCCAGAAATTATTGGGAGACGGAAGTCGTATTGGATGTTCTTTCAGTTATAAAGTACAGGAAGTACCAAATGGGCTTGCCCAGGCATTTATATTGGGTGAAGAATTTATTGCTAATGATAAAGTGGCTATGATACTTGGGGATAATATTTTTTATGGTACTGATTTACAGAAACAACTTTTACAAAGCGTTGACCCAGATGGCGGAATTATATATGCTTATCACGTATCTGACCCCTGTCGATATGGTGTTGTGGAGTTTGATAAAAATATGAAAGCTGTTTCAATAGAAGAAAAACCTCAACATCCTAAATCAAATTATGCTGTACCCGGTTTATATTTTTATGATAATTCAGTAGTTGAAATTGCTAAAAAAATAAAACCAGGACCAAGAGGCGAATACGAAATCACAGATGTTAATCGTGAGTATTTAAAAATGGGAAAATTAAAAGTTAAAATATTAGGACGAGGAACAGCATGGCTGGATACAGGAACTTTCAGTTCCTTGTTGCATGCTTCACAATTTGTACAGGTAATAGAAGAACGTCAAGGATTAAAAATAGGATGTATAGAAGAAATTGCATACAGAATGGAATATATTGATGCAAATAAATTGAATGAAATTGCAAAACCACTTGTTAACAGTGGCTATGGTAATTATTTACTTGGATTATTAAATGCAGACATATAAATAAATTATTTGCTTATTGATTATAAAAATTATTCGACAAGATTACTAATTTAAATTATATAAATAAAAATATGAAAAATATTTTAATTACAGGGGGAGCTGGTTTTATAGGCAGCAGTCTGGCTGAAAAATTAATTCAAAACCCTGATAACTTCTGCGTCCTTGTTGATAATCTTTCAACAGGAAATATGCAAAAATTACCTTCTAAAATTCATTCAAACTGGAAGTTTATTAAATGTGATGTTAATGATTATAAAGATATTTCTGAAGTTATGCTTTCTTGTCACTTTAATTATGTCTTCCATTATGCTGCTACTGTCGGTGTTAAAAGAACTCAGGAAAATCCTGTAAAGGTTATGAGAGATATTCATGGAATAGAAAATATATTGAATTTATCTAAAAATACTGGCGTTAAAAGGGTATTTTACTCTTCTTCATCCGAAGTTTATGGCGAACCTATTGAATTACCACAAAATGAACAAACTACACCTCTTAACTCTCGAATCCCTTATGCAGTTGTTAAAAATCTGGGAGAATCATTCCTGAAATCTTATAATAAAGAATTCGGACTTGAATATACTATTTTCAGATTTTTCAATACTTATGGACCAAAGCAAAGTAAGGATTTTGTTATGTCTAAATTTATTTCACAGGCGATTAATAACAAAGATTTGACAATATATGGCGATGGTAAACAAACAAGAACTTTTTGTTACATTGATGATAATATTGACGCTTGTGTAAATGCATTTTATAATAACTTTTTTGTTAATGATGTTGTAAATATTGGTAGTGATGTTGAAATTACAATCTTAAATTTGGCTAAATTGATTATTAAACTGACAAACTCAAAATCTCAAATCGTTTTCCTGCCGCCTCTTGAAGAAGGCGATATGATGAGACGTTACCCCGATAATTCAAAAATGAAATATCTGTTACAACGTGATCTTTGCAACATAGAAGAAGGTATTTCAAAAATACTTCAAAATACAGCTTTTGTTAATTAATGTCTGTATATAAAGTCAAGAGTTTGTTTCAGAATGTTCGAGTTCGAGGTTTCGATAGCCTGAAAATCGGGAGTGTACTAAACTGATTTGAAGGCTGAAAATAACGATGAAATCGGATATTATAGACAAACTATAATTAATATCATTTTAACATTGATAAAATATAAAAGTAAGGCATAAAAAAATCAAATTGTAAATTAAAGTGATAAAAAAGACAAACTCTAATTTTAGTGATATTTTATTATTATTTTCCATAACTTGATTTTTATTTCTTACTTTTTCACAATTACTAACTCAATTATTGCATTATGTTAAATAAAGAATATTATATAAATACAGTAAATGATATTTTTAAAAATTTGTACATACCAGATGTTCCATATACTTTATACGAGCCTGTGCATTATACTGTGTCGTTATCGGGGAAAAAACTGCGTCCTTTACTATGTTTGATAAGTTGTGATGCATGTTGCGGTGAAATTGAACAAGCAATACCTGCCGCTATTTCAATAGAACTCTTTCATAATTTCACTCTTTTACATGATGATATTATGGATAATGCTCCTATCAGACGTGGAATGCCAACGATATTTAAAAAGTGGGGAAGAGATATTGCAATTTTATCTGGAGATGTTTTGTTTGCTATGGCATATAAAGAATTAAGCAAGTCTTCCCCCGAAATTATTCAGAATTTACTGGAACTTTTTTCTAAAACCGCTATAGAAGTTTGTGAAGGGCAACAGTATGATAAAGATTTTGAAACTCAATCTTATGTTTCAGAAACTGAATATCTTAATATGATAAGGTTAAAAACATCAGTTTTGATTGCAGCCTCATTACAAATGGGCGCTATTGCTGGTGGTGCCGATATAGAAACACAACAAAAATTTTATCAACTTGGTATTAAAACGGGTATGGCTTTTCAAATACAGGATGATTTACTTGATGCCTATGGCGATGAAAATACATTCGGTAAAAAAACAGGTGGTGATATTCTGGCTAATAAAAAAACTTATTTGTTTGTTAAATCTTATGATGATGCTGATGATAAATTAAAAAATAAACTTAATTTACTATATTCCGATAATGTTATAAATAATGAAGATAAAATTAATTCTGTACTCGAAATTTTTAATGTATTAAAAATTAAAGAAAAAACAAATTTAAAACAGCATCTCTTTTTTGAAGAAGCCCTGGCTATTATTGATTCTATAAATATACGCCTTGATGCTAAAGATTTTATCAAAAATTTTATAAAAGATTTAATTAATAGAACTGTATAAATTAACTTTAACTTGATTTATTCTTGCTCTGTCTTTATTTTTTCAAGTTCTATAAGTAATTTATCCCATGTTGTAACCAAATCATCGAGCTCTGCCTTAATTTTTTGATAATTTTCAAATATCCCTTTTTGAGATAAAGCATCTTTATATTTTAATGGATCCATTAAAATTTTATCCATTTCATTTATTCTTGATTCACAATCATTTATTTTATTTTCGATTGTTGAAATTTTTATGATGAGATTTCTTTCTTCTTTTTCTTTACTTTTCTTTTTTAACCATAATTTCTTTTGTAATGATTTATCTTCAATTGTTTCAACTTTTTTCTTTTTTTTGTTGTTTTCAAGTTCTTTAAAAGATGCGATTTTTCGCGAATTCAGAAAGTCATAAACATCTCCAATATATTCTTTAATATTATGATTTTTGAATTCAAAAACTTTATTGGTAAGTCCCTGCAAAAAGTCACGATCATGTGATACTATAACTAATGTACCATCATATTGCAATAAAGCATTTTTCAAAACATCTTTTGAAAGCATGTCAAGATGATTTGTAGGTTCATCAAGGATTAAAAGATTTGTTGGCTGAAACAGTAATCTGGCCAATGCAAGTCTTGATTTTTCACCACCCGAAAGCACCTTGACTTTTTTATCAATACTTTCGCCACTGAAAAGGAAACTACCAAGGATATTTCTAATTTTAGTTCGTAATTCACCAGTTGCAATATCATCAATGGTTTGAAATACAGTTTTTTCAGGGTCAAGCATTTCGGCCTGGTTCTGGCCATAATACCCTATTTGTACATTATGTCCGTGTTTTATTGTTCCCGAAGTAGGAAATAAATCGCCAGCAATAATTCGAGAAAGTGTAGTTTTGCCTTCCCCGTTTTTACCTACAAAAGCAATAAAATCATGATTTAATATCGAAATATTTATATTATCGATAACAGTTTGTTCACCAAATTTTTTTGTTAATTCAGTAGCCTCAAAAACCACTTTACCACAATGTGGAGCGGGATGAAAACGAAAATGAATTGTTGAATTTTCGATATTGTCAATTTGTAGCCTTTCAAGTTTATCGAGCATCTTAATTCTTGATTGCACTTGTTTTGCTTTTGTGGGTTTATATCTAAATTTTTCAATAAAATCTTCTATGTCGGCTATCATTTTTTGTTGATTGTTATAAGCTGCTTCCTGTTGCTCAAGCAATGCCTTACGTTGCTCAACATATAAAGAATAATTTGCCTTATAATCGTAAATTTTACCATTGGAAATTTCAATAGTTCTATTAGTTACATTATCAAGAAATGCTCTGTCGTGTGATACTACAATAACAGATCCCTTATAAGAAGACAGAAATTCTTCTAACCATTGAATTGATTCAATATCAAGATGATTGGTAGGCTCATCAAGTAAAATAAGATTGGGCTTTTGAAGCAAAATTTTAGCAAGCTCAACTCTCATTTGCCAGCCCCCACTAAATTCTTTTATCGACCGCGTAAAGTCATCTCTTGTAAAACCTAAACCTGTTAATACTTTTTCAGTATTTTCATGCATATTATTACCACCTAAAATGGAAAATTTATCTGAAGCATCATTAAGTAAAGAGATAATATTCATATAATCACGAGAATCATAATCAGTACGTTGTGATATTTCTTTAGTGTATTGCTTAATATTCTGTTCTATCTCTAATGCTTGATGAAAAGCAGTAATAGCTTCATTGTAAATGGTTTTTCGACTTGTAATATGTATTTCCTGAGGAAGAAATCCAATAGAATAATCATTAGGAATATTGACATTGCCAGTTTCAGGCTCTATATTTCCTGAAATAATATTAAGCAGAGTGGTTTTTCCTGCACCATTTTTGCCAACTAATCCAATCCTGTCTCGATCTTTTATATTAAATGAAACGTTGTTAAATAAATCAATACCAGTAAAATGTATAGAAATATTGTTAATAGAAATCATTATACACAGACTTCAATGAAAACTACAAAAGTAAACATTTTTATATAGTTGATAGTATTGAATATTTATTAGAAGGGACCACTTTGAAAAATCTATAAATCGAATCCTAATTAAATTTATCTATATTTTTAATTAATTTATCTATGAAATTAATTAATTTATTTTATCAAAAAAAATAATTCAAAATAAAAATGACTTTTCGAAGTAAACTCTTAAAAAATATTTTAAAATATTTTTTAAATATTCATTTTTTTATATAAAAAATTATTATATTTGCCTAAAATAATTTAATTATATAAAATCAAAAACAATTAATTAACATTAAAATTTTATTTAATAATTTAAAAGTGCGGAGTCAGCACTATAATCACTGACAAAATTATTATGAAAAAAACAATATCTTATTTTTTTATTACATTTACTTGTTGCTGTTGCATAAATGTATTTTCTCAAACTTACGAAAATGAGAATATTTCTACAATCAACAAAGAACTAAAAACTTTAAAACAGGACAATTATCAATTTAAAAACGATGTTGCAAAAGAGATAAAAACTATGCAGCAATCGTTAAATGAAATCAAAACATTATGTCAAAGCAATAAAAATGGTTTATCAGAATTAGAAAAAGTAAATAAAGATACTGATGTTAAACTGTGGAAATATCTGGATGATACAAATAAACGTTTTTTAAAATACAAAAAAATCATAAAAAGTTCTGCTTTTATTACAGGTATTGCAGGAATATTATTTATTATAATAGTTATTATGTTATACAGGAAATCGCAGAAAAAAATTAATAGTTTAAAAAATTTGATTAATGCTGATGCAGAAGCAATACAAAAATTAAATGAATCTATTAAACAATTACAGGAAGTTAATAATGAATTTCAAACAAAATTAGCAGATGAACTTAGTAAAATTGTAGACCTTTCGCAGAAAAATCAAGAATTATCTGGTAATCTAAATCAGATTGATAATAATTTTAATAATAAATTAAATAGCTTTAACGAAGAACTGAATGCAAGAATTAATGAAACTCACAATTTGTTGAATGAACGTATTACCGAGGTTCACAGTATCATCAGTCAAACTAAATCACAAGTTGAAAATGAAATAAATGAGTGTAAAAAATATAATGCAGAACAGATAACTGCTTTTCAAGAAAATCACAATAAATTAATTGATAATATTCATCAAAAAATAGATGAAATTAATGGACTTGTCAACAAGATAATTTCTGAGAAAGAAAATCAGGCTGAATAAAAATAAATTTCATTTATTTATTTTTTTTTGAGAGTTGAAAGCAATATTGTACTTTTGCTTTCCAAATGAAAAATATACGAAATTTTTGCATTATTGCTCATATAGACCATGGGAAAAGTACTCTGGCTGATAGATTGCTGGAATTTACAGGGACAATTTCTGAAAGACAAAAGCAGAATCAGATACTTGATAATATGGATTTGGAAAGAGAACGAGGCATTACTATTAAAAGTCATGCTATACGAATGGTCTATAATTTTGAAGGTACAGAATATTATTTGAATCTTATTGACACACCTGGTCATGTTGATTTTTCTTATGAAGTTTCAAGGGCAATAGCCGCCTGTGAAGGGGCTTTGCTTGTTGTTGACGCTACGCAAGGTGTTCAGGCACAAACTATTTCAAATCTTTATCTTGCTATGGAACATAACCTTCATATTATTCCTGTACTTAATAAAATTGATATGGATAATGCAATGCCTGATGAAGTTGGTGACCAGATTGTTGATTTACTCGGTTGTAAACAAGATGAAATTATTCTTGCAAGTGCTAAAACAGGTTATGGAGTAGATAAAATTCTTGAATCTATTGTTAAAAAAATTAATCCTCCTCAGGGAGATATTAATGCTCCTTTACAGGCTCTTATTTTTGATTCCGTTTTTAATCCCTTTCGTGGTATTATTGCTTATTTTAGAGTTTTTAATGGACAAATAAAGACCAATGATTATGTTAAGTTTGTGGCAACAGGAAAAGAATATAATGCAGATGAAATTGGTTTTCTTGGGCTAAATATGGAGCCTGTTGAAACTGTTTCAGCAGGAGAAGTGGGCTATATAATTTCAGGAATTAAACAGGCAAAAGAAGTTAAAGTTGGTGATACTATTACTCATGTCGATAACCCTTGTGAAAAGGGAATCGCCGGTTTTGAAGATGTGAAACCTATGGTCTTTGCCGGCGTCTATCCAGTTGATGCAGATGATTACGAAGAACTTAGAAGTTCAATGGAAAAATTACAACTTAATGATGCTTCTCTTACCTGGGAACCCGAATCATCAATTGCTTTGGGTTTTGGCTTTAGATGCGGATTCCTTGGTTTGTTACACATGGAAATCACTCAAGAACGCCTGGACAGAGAGTTTGATATGGATGTAATTACTACCGTACCTAATGTTATGTACAGGGTCTTTGATACAAAAGGCAATATTATTGAAGTACATAATCCATCAGGTATGCCGGCTCCTAACTATATTGACCATGTAGAAGAACCATATATTATGGCTCAAATTATAACAAAAACCGAATATATAGGCAATGTTATGAAACTTGTAATTGAAAAAAGGGGCATTTTGAAAAATCAAGTCTATCTTTCAAGCGATAGAGTTGAACTTACTTGCGAAATGCCATTGAGTGAAATAGTTTTCGATTTTTATGATAAACTAAAAAGTATTTCACGCGGGTATGCTTCATTCGATTATTATCAATCAAGTTTTCAAAAAGCTGACCTTGTAAGACTCGATATTTTACTTAATGGAGAAATGGTCGATGCCCTCAGCACCCTTATACATAAGGGTAATGCTTATGAATTTGGTAGAAAAATTTGTGTAAAACTTAAAGAACTTATACCCCGTCAACAATTTGAAATAGCTATTCAAGCCGCAATAGGTTCAAAAATTATTGCCCGAGAAACTATTAAACCTGTCCGTAAAGACGTTACTGCTAAATGTTATGGAGGTGATATTACTCGTAAACGTAAACTTTTAGAAAAACAGAAAAAAGGTAAAAAACGTATGCGACAAATTGGTAATGTTGAAGTACCTCAATCTGCTTTTATGGCTGTACTGAAACGTGATTGATAAAAAATATAAATTTATTTATATTTTATAAATAATATAAAAATTTTTTTTCCCAATTTGTACAAGTATATACTTATTATTAAGTAAATAATTTGTATTAATATAAATAGATTCATCTACTTTACGCTTGTTGATTTGTACTCCTCCATCTTTTAAAACTCTCTTTGCCTCACTTTTGCTGGAAAATATTTTGGCTTTTTCAGACAACAACTCAATAATATTTATACCTTCATTTTCTAATATATCACTTGAAATGGGAAATTGTGGTACACCTTCAAAAACTTGTAAAAACAAATCTTCTGATAATTCCTTCAAATTTTCAAAACTGTTTTTCCCAAATAATAAGTTTGATGCTTTAACACAAGTTTCTGTATCATCTTTCGAATGCACAATGTTTGTTAATTCTTCTGCCAGTGTTTTTTGTAATATCCTTAAATGAGGTGATTCATTATGTTTCTTTATTATTTCTTCTATTTCTTCTTTTTTAAGTAAAGTAAAAATTTTAATATAATGGGCAGCATCCTCATCAGAACAATTTATCCAGAATTGATAAAATTTATAAGGAGAAGTTTTGCTCGCATCTAACCACACGTTTCCTTCTTCTGTTTTGCCAAATTTTTTACCATCACTTTTTGTTATAAGTGGGCATGTAATGCCAGATGCTTCACCTCCGCATTTTCTTCTGATAAGTTCAATGCCAGTAGTTATATTCCCCCATTGATCAGCACCTCCTATTTGTAATTTACATCCATTATTATTGTATAAATAAAAGTAATCATAAGCCTGTACTAATTGATACGAAAATTCAGTAAAAGAAATACCCGTTTCCAATCTTTTCTTTACAGAATCTTTAGCTATCATATAATTAACTGTGATATGTTTGCCTATATCTCTTATAAAATCAAGAAATGTCCATTTACTCATCCAGTCATAGTTATTAACAAGTAAAGCTTTATTAGGCATATCGGATTCAAAGTCAAGAAATTTCATTAATTGTTTTTTAATACAGTTTTCATTGTGTCTTAAAGTATTTTCATCTAAAAGTTTGCGTTCTTCCAACTTTCCAGAAGGGTCCCCGATCATACCTGTCGCACCACCAAGCAAAACAATTGGCTTATGTCCACATAATTGAAAATGCTTTAACATCATTATAGATACCAGATGTCCTATATGTAAAGAATCTCCCGTAGGGTCAATGCCTAAATATCCAGTTATTACCTCTCCTTTGTTAAGCAAATCGAAACTTTCAGGGGTACAATCCTGCAACATACCTCGCCATTTCAATTCTTCTATAAAATCTTTCATAAGTGTTTTTTTGAATTTTAACACAAAACTATTAAATAATTAAATAAAGAAGGGGGTTTCCCCCCCCTCTTTACTAATTAAAATAATTTAATAAATAAATTTAAAAAAAAAATCATGAAAAAATTTTAACACACAACAAGCATGTAAAATTCGTTACAAAAATAATATTTTTTTTTATATAAAATACTATTCACAAAAAAAATAATTTTACTCATTAAAAGTATGCTAACAAAATTTAAATTTTTTTTTAATTATGAATCTACTTCGAAAAGTCTATAAATCAAAATTTCATTAAATTTATCTATATTTTTAATTAATTTATCTACCAAATTGATTATTTTATCAAAAAATTTATGCACTTTTCTTTGTCTGCCATACAAAGAAAAGTGCGAAAAGAAAAATCACCGCTGTGGA
>JAKIYJ010000138.1 GCA_022708585.1 Bacteroidota bacterium | reverse complement strand
ACATTTTTTATAAATAATCAACTGGCTTACCACTTTCAAAAATAATAACGAAAATGGGAAAATTATATTATTGGAATAAATAAACAATAATATAAGTGAAACATAAAAAATAATAATCATAAAAGGTAATAAGGCAAGTAAAAACTTATGTTTTAACCTGTAATATTTACCCGTTGTTAAATGTCTTCTTTTCTGGGCTATCCATTCAGCAAAACTGTCTTTCGACATACTTGTAACAAAACTGTCTTTTGAAATCACAATGTTAGTATTGGCATGAGATGCCGCTCTATTTACAAAAAGATCATCATCGCCCGATGCTATCTGATAATGACCAGTAAAACCTTTTTCATCAAAAAATAATGAACGTTTATAAGCAAGATTTCTACCTACACCCATATATGTTAATCCAGATAATGAAAAAGATAAATATTGTAATGCTGTATAAAAAGTCTCATATCTGATTAAATAATTAAGCAAACCTTTTGTTTTTTCATAAGGGCTGAAACCAAGTACTATATCAGTATCACCATAAAAACCTGCTTGCATTTCACGTATCCAATTTTTTGAAACGGGTCTGCAATCGGCATCAGTTAATAGAATGTGTTCATATTTAGCTGATTTAATACCTATTGACAAAGGGAATTTTTTGCCTTTAAAAAAATTTTTAGTACTTGAGAGGGTAACAACTTTTAGCAAAGGATTTTGTTCTGCCAGTTTTTTTAAAAAATATGCAGAATCATCATCCGAACAATCATCCACAACAATTACTTCAAATTGAGGATAATCCTGTTCAAGGATATAAAGAAGATTTTCCTTTAAATTAAGATATTCATTTTTTGCACTTATTACAACCGAAACAGGATATAATTCGTTATTTTTATTTTTTGAATTATAAAAAGCAAGCCTTCCAAATATTAACCAGTAATAAATTAATATTGTCAATAATGACAGCAAACTGGAAATATATACTATAATCTGAAAAACTGAAAGGGTGTCAAACACTTCAATAATTATGTAATAATTAGATTGCTGGCAAAGTTATTTAATCTACACAAATAAAAAGTATCTTTGGCAAATTTTTTAATTTTTTATATTTTTCTGTTATCTAATAACATATTATTTATCTTAAAAATATTTTAATCATTTTACTGGGAAACAAATGAAATTCGTTATAGAATACACCGATAATAAAAGTTCGGCTCGATGCGGAAAAATATATACAGATCATGGAATTATTGAAACTCCTGTTTTTATGCCAGTAGGGACGAATGGTGCTGTAAAATCTATTCACACAAAAGATTTGATTAGCGATAGCAAAGCAAGTATAATATTATCAAATACTTATCATTTGTATTTAAGACCTGGTTGCGAAATACTAAGACAATCTGGCGGAATTCATAATTTTACAGGCTGGAAATTACCAGTACTGACAGACAGTGGAGGATATCAAGTATATTCATTATCGACAAATCGCAAGTTTACCGACGAAGGCGTGATTTTCCGTTCCCATATTGATGGGTCCAAACATTTATTTACTCCCGAAAATGTAATAGAAATTCAAAGAATTATTGGTGCTGATATTATAATGCCACTTGATGAATGTACTCCATACCCCTGTGAATATGATTATGCCCGTCAATCACTTAATATGACCCACCAATGGCTTGAAAGATGTATAAAACATTTTGACAGTACATCATCTTTATACAACTATTCTCAATCTCTTTTTGGAATAATACAGGGCAGTACTTATCATGATTTAAGGATTAAATCTACCGAATATATAGCTTCTCTTAATAGAGATGGCAATGCAATAGGGGGATTATCAGTTGGAGAACCAGCTGAAATAATGTATGAAATAGTTTCCACAGTATGCAATATTTTACCGAAAGACAGGCCACGTTATCTTATGGGAGTAGGGACACCGGCAAATATAATAAAAAGTATCTCGCTCGGTATAGATATGTTCGATTGCGTTATGCCAACTCGTAATGGAAGAAATGGGATGCTCTTTACTTCGGAGGGAATAATAAATATTAAAAATGAAAAATGGAAAAATGATTTTTCGCCATTGGACATAGGAGGAACATCATTTGTGGATTTAAATTATAGCAAAGCCTTTGTAAGGCATTTATTTTCATCTGGCGAAATGCTGGGAGCAATAATTGCTACCGCTCACAACCTTGCTTTTTACATTAAACTTGTTAAAGATGCAAGAAATCATATTAAAGA
This sequence comes from Bacteroidota bacterium, assembly GCA_022708585.1. Lineage (GTDB taxonomy): Bacteria > Bacteroidota > Bacteroidia > Bacteroidales > JAKIYJ01 > JAKIYJ01. The sequence goes on along the minus strand of JAKIYJ010000138.1, from coordinate 1,424 downwards.
AGGAACTTTTACAAACTGGGAAAGTAATATTCTTAATAAAATAAACCGAAGGTTATAAAAAAACAAGTTTTTGCAATACTAATGAAAAAGTTAGATATATATATAATAAAAAAATTTTTAGGGACCTTCTTTTTTGCTATTATGATGATAATAGTAATAGTAATAGTATTTGATATTTCCGAAAAACTTGATGATTTTATAAGACGTTCAGCTCCATTAAAAGAAATAATTTTTACATATTATTTTAACTTTATACCATACTTTATTAATTTGTTCAGTCCCTTATTTACATTTATTGCTGTTGTTTTTTTTACATCAAGAATGGCTTATCGAAGTGAAATAACAGCAATACTTACAAGTGGCATTAATTTTAAAAGATTTTTAGTTCCTTATTTTATCTCCGCATTGTTTCTTGCTATTTTATCGTTTGTTCTGGCTAATTTCATCATTCCTCCAGCCAATGCTAAAAGAGTAGCATTTGAAAAAGAATATATAAGGTCAAAAAGTGGAGAAATACAACAAGACTTCCATATACAAATTGAACCTGGAACTTTTGCATTTATTAAAAGTTTTAATCTTAACAACAATACGGGCTATATTTTTACACTCGAAAAAATTGAAGACATAAAACTAGTCTGGAAATTAACATCAGACTATATTGTGTATGATACAGTTACTGATAAATGGCAGATTTATAATTATTTTATTAGAAAAATTGATGGACTTAACGAAACAATTAAAAAAGGGCAAAGGATGGATACTACATTGAATATTAAGCCTGAGGATTTTTCGTCAAAGGTAAAAAATGTGGATATGATGGGTTATACAGAATTAAGAAAATTCATTGCCAATGAATATCTCAAAGGCAGCGAAAATGTTCAGTATTATGAAGTTGAAAAACACAAAAGAATAGCATTTCCATTTGCAACCATAGTATTAACTTTGATTGGGGTTTCACTTTCAAGTAGAAAAGTTAGAGGAGGTATTGGGGTCCATCTTGGAGCAGGTATTACCATTAGTTTCGCATTCATTCTTTTTATGCAAATATCATCAACTTTTGCTACAAATGGTAATATGCCAGCTTACATTGCAGTCTGGATACCTAATATTATTTTTACGATATTAGGTATATATCTTTTATACAAAGCTCCTAAATAGAGTTTGTCCATAAAGTCCGATTTCACCTCCTTGTCCTCGTTTGTAACGAGAATGAGAGATTGCAAAGTGTTTTAAAGGTTTGTATAAATTTCATTATTGTAAATAGTTAACTTTATTCCAATTAAATTTATCTATATTTTTAATTAATTTATCTATGAATTTTTTTATTTTATAAAAATAATTATGCACTTTTCTTTGTCTGCCATACAAAGAAAAGTGCGAAAAGAAAAATCACCGCTGTGGAAATGATTTGATAAAACTACGCA
>JAKIYJ010000137.1 GCA_022708585.1 Bacteroidota bacterium | reverse complement strand
TCCGCGCAATGAAGTACTTAATGCATACTCTGACCATTCTCTGGCTAAAAAAACTTTTAATATTAATTCTTATACCCCTCTTGAAGAAGGTATTGATATTATGGCTAAATGGGTTAAGAAAGTCGGCATTCGCAAAACTCCTTCTTTTAAAAATATTGAATTATACAAAAATATTCCTTCTATCTGGCTTGAAGAATAATCATTATGTAATTCTTTAAAAAGTGAAAAAAGTACTTTATATAGCTCCTCATAGACCTGACAGAGCCCCAAGTCAAAGATTCAGATTTGAACAATATATTCCCTTTTTAAAAGAGAACGGCTATGATTATACTTTCTCTTATTTATTATCCGAAAAACAGGATAAAATGTTTTATGGTAAAGGCAATACAGTTAAAAAATTTTTTTTATTGTGCAATAAATTCCTGTATCGTCTTAATGATATTCTTAAAACTAAAAACTATGACTTGATTTTTATTCAAAGAGAGGCATTTTTTATGGGTCCTCCTTTTTTTGAATATCTGCTTTCTAAAATTAATACTCCTTTTATTTTTGATTTTGATGATTCCATCTGGCTTCCGAATGTTTCAAATGCCAATAAGAACTTCACCTTTCTAAAAAATTATGGGAAAACTGCTAAAATTATAACTTATGCCGATATGATTTTTGCTGGTAACCAGTACCTGGCTTCCTATGCTTCAAATTATAACAACAACGTCCATATAATTCCTACTACCATTAATACTGATGAATATGTTAATAATAATGTTAATAAACATCATCACAATGGTAAGATAATAATAGGATGGAGTGGCAGTATTACCACAATTCAGCATTTTGAATTTGCAATTCCTTTTTTAACAAGAATTAAAACAAAATACGGTGACAAGGTTGGATTTAAAATTATTGGCGATGCATCTTATGTAAATAAAGAACTTGGTATTGTTGGATTACCATGGAACAAAGACAATGAAATAGAAGAACTTTCATCTATTGATATAGGAATTATGCCTTTACCTGATGATGAATGGGCGAGAGGCAAATGTGGATTAAAAGGATTACAGTATATGGCTCTTGAAATTCCTTCTATTATGTCTCCAGTTGGTGTAAATACAGAAATTATACAGGATGGATTTAATGGATTCCTTTGCAGCACTGTTGATGAATGGGAAGAGAGAATTTCGCAACTGATAGAATCTCCTGCACATAGAGAAAGAATAGGGAAACAGGGCAGACAAACTGTCATTGAAAAATATTCTTTTGAATCGCAAAAATCAAGATATTTACAATATTTTAATGAGTTAACTTCAAAATAGGGTATGTTAAGGAAAACTTTTTCTTCCTTTGGCATTGAAGCCGGTTGTGATGAAGCGGGAAGAGGTTGTCTTGCAGGACCGGTTTTTGCAGCCGCCGTAATTCTACCAATTGACTTTGATAACTCTCTTATAAATGATTCTAAAAAACTTTCTTCAATACAAAGAGAAACTTTACGTGAAATAATTGAAAACAATGCAACTGACTGGGCTGTTGCTAAAGTAGACCCATTAGAAATAGATAAAATTAATATTCTTAATGCTTCTATTCTTGCTATGCACAAAGCTTTAAACAAATTAAATGTTAAACCTGAATTTATCATCATTGATGGAAACCGTTTTAAACCTTATAATGATATTCCATATAAATGTATTATAAAAGGTGATGCTTTATATATGTCTATTGCTTCTGCTTCAATACTGGCTAAAACTTATAGAGATGATTTTATGACCAAAATTTATGAAGAATATCCTTTATATGGTTGGAATAAAAATAAAGGATATCCAACAAAAGCACATCGTATGGCTATTATTAATAACGGTTTAACACCATGGCACCGCCGCAGCTTTAATTGTAATCTTCAATTGAAAATTGATTTTTGAATTCCCTCCGAAAACCCATTTTTATCTTAAATTGTTTTTTGATAAAATAAATTAATTAATTTCATAGATAAATTAATTAAAAATACAGATAAAATTAAATTATAATTTAATTTGTATATTTTTCGAAGAGGATTCTACAATTTAAAATTCTCAATTTAATGTTATTCTATTTATACCCGTATTATAGTTTTGGTTAATTGCATCAACTGTCATTTCGTAATGAGATTTATTATTTACAAAATCAATTTTATTGGTATCAAGGACAAGGATTCTTAAATTTTGTTGCTGGTGAATAAATTCAAAATAGCTGTTTTGAATTTTGTTCAGATATTCAGGATCTATGTTTTGTTCATATTCTCTGCCTCTAATTTTGATATTATGTTTTAATTTTTCAATATCAACATAAAGGTAGACAAGTAAATCGGGGCGGGGAAGTGTTTCACTCATTATATTAAAAAGTTTTGTATATAAGGCAAACTCATCGTCTTGCAATGTTTTTCTTGAAAAAATAAGAGATTTATTGATAAAATAGTCAGCAATAGTAAAATGTTTAAATAAATCCTGAGTGGTAAGTTGTGTTTTTAATTGATTATATCTACTTGCAAGAAATGACAGTTCAAGAGGGAAAGCATATTTAGAAGGGTCTTGATAGAATTTGGGCAAAAAAGGATTATCTTCAAATTGTTCCAGAATAAGTTTGGCATTGTAGTCTTCTGCTATTTTAGTTGATAGCGAAGTCTTCCCGGCACCTATGTTGCCTTCTATTGCAATAAAATTATACTTTATTGGTATATTTTTCATTCATTCATTTTTTATTTTTAATGTAATTTCTTCCTTTTTTATATAAAAATACTTCATTTTCGTCTTTGCATTCTTTAAGAAGTTGACTTACTGTTTTGTTTAATACAGGATGTATAAAGTCAGCACAGATTTCAGAAACAGGCAAAAGTGCAAAACGTCTTTGAACAAAAAGTGGATGAGGTATAATAAGATCATTAGTATTTATTATATGTTTACCATAAAATATTATATCTATATCTATTATTCTTGATATATATGTATCATTATTTTCTCGTTTGCGCCCAATTTTTTCTTCTATTTTTAATATCTTCTTAATTAATGTTGAACTTTCTATTTCTGTTTCTATAATAATAGCCTGATTTAAGAAATTGTTTTTACTGTTGAATCCCCATGGTATTGATTCATAAATAGATGATATTTTAACTATTTTACCTGTATCTAATGCCAGATGGTTTATGGCACTGTTAAGATATTCTTTACGATTTCCTGTATTTGAACCTAAAAGGATAATTGCTTTTTCCATATATAAAAGTTCAAAAATAACATAAAATATATTAAGTTTATAAAGTTTATAAAGTTTATAAAGTTTGTAAAGGAGTTATCAAGTTCATAAAGTTTATAAAGTTCATAAAGTTATAGAGTTATAAAGTTTATAAAGTTCATAAAGTTTGTAAAGGAGTTGAAAGTTATAAAGTTTGTAAAGTTCATAAAGTTATATTGGTGTTATGAAAATAGAGAGGTTTGAGGATATTATTTCATAGCCCGTCTCTCGTCCTCGTTTGTAACGAGGACGTGTTAATATTTCGTTTGTAACGAGGACAAGAAGGCATACAATAATTTTTTACAATTATTATAACACAAATGCCATAATATGTTTTTAAATCCGCCTTGGAAATGATTTGTTATAAAACAAGCAAGCAGGGTTGGGCAAGAAGGGTTTACCTGTTTGAGCGAACGAAGTGAGCGAGTTTGTAA
>JAKIYJ010000136.1 GCA_022708585.1 Bacteroidota bacterium | reverse complement strand
GATTTAAAAACAACATTATGGCATTTGTGTTATAATTGTAAAAAATTATTATACTCATAATCTGTTATATATAATAATGTATTATGCATAATTACAACAATTTTATAGAATAGAGCAATATTAATTATATTAATTTTATAAATAAAAAGAAATGAATAATTACAGAGAAATTTTCGACCTTGATTCCGTGATATGTGCGCCAGCTACAGCAGCGAGTACTGGTGCTATAGCTATTATAAGAGTATCGGGTAAAGGTTGTGTTGACTTATGTTCAAATTATATTTTCCCTGTGAGCAATAAACTTTGTTTGAAAAATATGCTTCACAACGAAATGCACCTTTCAATATTCAAAAGAGATGATGAAATAGTTGATGAAGTGATGACTGTTGTTTTTGGAGACAAAAATTCATATACTGGCGAAGAATCTCTTGAAATATATTGTCATGGTTCACAATACATTCAAAAACGCATAATAGAAATTCTTATATCAGCAGGAGCAAGATTTGCACGCCCAGGAGAATTTACTATGCGTGCTTTTCTTAATGGTAAAATGGATCTGTTGCAGGCAGAAGCAGTGGCTGATTTAATATCTTCCAAGTCAAAAGCTGCACATGATCTTGCATACAGTCAAATGAAAGGTGGTTTTTCATCACATATCAAAGAATTGAGAAAACAACTGATTGATTTTGCTTCATTAATTGAACTTGAACTTGATTTTTCAGAAGAAGATGTTGAATTTGCTAATCGCAATGAGTTGATTCAATTATTAAACAATATTCGCACAGAAGTTGAAAATATCATTTCATCTTTTTCACTCGGAAATGTTATTAAAACAGGAATACCAGTAGCTATAATTGGCAAACCTAATGTTGGTAAAAGTACTTTGTTGAATGTCTTACTTAATGAAGAAAGGGCTCTGGTATCTGATATTCCTGGTACTACCCGTGATTCTATTGAAGATATAATAAATATTGGAGGAATAACATTCAGATTTATAGATACCGCAGGCTTAAGAGATTCCGATGAGCGAATAGAAAATCTGGGCATAGAGAGAACCCGGGAAAAAATGCAACAGGCTATGATTATTTTATTTGTGTTCGATATTAGCAATACAACAACTGAAGAAATTAAAACAGAAGTTGAAAATATTAAACAATATATAAAAGACAATAGCAAACAAATAATAATAATAGCGAATAAAACAGACTGTCTGGTAGAAATGCCAGCAGGATTTCGTGAACTTGTTGATATGGAGACAATCTTCATTTCTGCAAAACGCAAGGAAAATATTTCTCTTATTACTGAAAGACTTCTAAATTCAGTTGGTTCCAGAAATATAGAAGATGGCACAATTATTAGTAATGCACGTCATTTTGAAGCATTTACGAAGGTGCTTGAAATGATAACAGCAATAGAAGAAGGTATTAACTCCAATTTTCCTCCCGACTTAATATCAGAAGATTTAAAAATAGCCCTTTATCATTTAGGAAGCATCACTGGCGAAATAACAAATGAAGAGTTACTTGAAAATGTATTCAATAATTTTTGTATCGGAAAGTAAACCGCTAAAAGCAAATCATAGCAAAATAATATTAATTAACAGATTATCAGTAAATTACAACTGACAGCCAATTAGTTCTATTTCCTGAATTTTTATTCTTTTTTGGTATCAGTTTGTACCTGTTTTGGCATCAGACCTGTTATTTGATACCTAATGTACAAATAATTTTTGGTAATGGTACCGTAACCTGTCATACTGCCCATCCTGCAGCAGGGTTACATAACCTGCACTAAAAGAATAAGTTACAATGGATCTTTCTCAAAAATTTCATAAAAAATACACATAAAAGCCTTTGATGGGATAAGTGTGGAAAACCTGTCAACCGATACATACCATGCATAAGGGACCACACTCAACAAACCACGTAACCCACTATTTTATGGACTCTGTATTATCTACAATTTTTCTTGCTATTACAAAACAACTTCCTCCAAACGGAATTTTCTTTTTAAGTTTTATACAGTTTAATTCTTTAATCCATATTTTATCCAAATAAGAAGATAAAATACCTTTTTTTTGAGAATGCTCTTGCTTATGTTTATTTAAATTATTTGACTTTCGATTAAACCCTAATAAACCAGGAATTGTTCTAAAAAGAAAAACAGGAATTGGAAGAATCGAAAAAATATAAGTCGCATACTCAATTTTAAAACCATTGTCTTCAAGAATCGAACTAATCTGCTTAATAGAATACCGTCTATAGTGCCCAGCGTCATTATCTTCCTTAGACCAAAGTAATTTATAAGCAGGAACAGTTATATAAATAAGTCCTTCATTAGCAAGAATAGAATTAATTGATTTTAAAAATCCTTTATCATCTTTTATATGTTCAACTACATCAAATAACCCAATAGCTTTGCAAGAATTTAACTTAATGCCTGCGTCTTCATATGTTGAACAAATTATATTTTTCAATCCTCTTTCTTTTGCATTTAAAGCCCCTTCAAAACCTGGTTCTATTAATACTGTTTGAATGTTATTTTCTTCAAGCCCTTTCGCCACATATCCATTACCACCACCGACATCGAAAAAAATTTCATCCATAGAATAATTTTTAACTGCTTCTATAATACAGTTATTTCTGTGCTTAAACCAAAAACTATCCTTTTCAATTTCAAAACAATTCATATTCCCTCCCTTTGGATATGATATTTCACTATTATTTTTTGAAAACCATATTCCATCCTGGAAGTATATGTTATCTGCAAAATCTTTTATGTTAATATTCACGAAAAAGAGCCGGATGTGTTCATTAAAAATATATCAGCAAAGATAAAAAAATAATGAGTCCACCCAAAAAGTCTAACAATCAAATTCTCATTAAATTTATCTATATTTTTAATTAATTTATATATGAAATTGGTTAATTTATTTTATCAAAAAAATAATTCAAAATAAAAGAGAGTTTTTGGAGCAGGCTCAATTTTTAAAACACAAAACACACAATTTTTAACAATGTCAACATTTGATTACTAATAATCAGATAATCAGACAAATAAAATAAGTATTGTAATAAAATATTTTTTATATAATGTCCGAAATATTAACTACACAAAGAAAGATACAGAAAAAAATTTTTTAAATAATAATAATACATCTTTAACATATAATAACTATTAGCAATATGCTTTATTAATAGTTATATTCACTGTTTTTACAAAAAAATTATTAAGGTGTACCAGTTCGCAAATATTCAATAGGGGTCTTTCTACATAAGCAATAAAACAGATTAATAAATGCTTGTATGTGGGCATAAAATGTTTTTTAATTGACAAAAATAATTTTTTATATAAAAAATGTTATTAAGTTTGTATATAGTTTCTAAAAATCAAAATTATGAAGAAAATACAAATTTTTATTTTAGTTTTTTTAATGAGTTTGTTTAGTTTCGGACAAACATCTGAAACATATTTTAGCAGAGGGAATGAAAAATATGAACTCAAAGACTATAGCGGTGCAATAGCTGATTATAACAAAGCAATAGAAATTGATCCTAAATTTGCAGAAGCGTATTTTTATAGAGGCCTTTCAAAATCTCAACTTCAAGATTACAGAGGAGCAATAGATGATTATAATAAAGCAATAGAAATTAACCCTAAGAATGCTGATGTATATTTTATTAGAGGCCTTTCAAA
>JAKIYJ010000135.1 GCA_022708585.1 Bacteroidota bacterium | reverse complement strand
AATAATAATTGTTATATCCGGCTTTTATAATTCTATATGAAATATCTATATCTTCACCATACATAAAAAAATCTTCGTCTAATAGCCCGATTTTGTCGAGTACTTCTTTTCGCAGAAGCATAAAAGCACCTGCTAATATATCAACTTTATGGGTTTTGCTTCTATCTAAAAAACCAAGATGATACCTTCCAAAAATTTTTGATTGTGGAAATAAAGATGAAAGTCCCAAAATTTTATAAAATGCAACAGCAGGAGTTGGAAGTCCCCTTTTAGATTCTGGAAGATACTTACCCTTCCCATCTACCATTTGTACACCCAATGCCCCAGCATCAGGATGTGTATCCATAAAGTTTACCGTTTTTCTTAATGTATCGAGTTCAACAACTGTATCGGGATTAAGCAATAAAATGTATCTGCCTTTTGCTTCTTTAATCCCCTGATTATTAGCTTTTGAAAAACCAAGATTTTCTTTATTGTAAATTAATTTTACTTGAGGATATTTGCTTTCAACCATCTTGCACGAACCATCCACAGAATTATTATCAACTACAATAATTTCTGAATCAATATCTTTAGTGGATTTTTGAACAGAAGCAAGACATTGATCGAGAAAATATTTCACATTGTAATTGACAATAATAACAGATAGGTCCATGATATAATTAAAGAATGCCAAATTTAATAATTAAATTAAATGGAATAGTAAGATTAATATAAGAGTTCACTTTGAAAACTCATTTTTATCTTGAATTATTTTTTTGATAAAATAAATTAATTAATTTCATAGATAAATTAAAAATAAATACACATTAAGTATAGAATAATTATTTAATAAATTTTTGTATTTTTCAAAATGGCGTATTCATAAAGCAACCTATCGTTTCCCGCTGATTTTATTATCTGTTAATTCCCATTTTTTGTAACTCTTTTATTAAAAATAAGTATAAATAATTAATTTTAATGTCTATCCATAAAGTCAAGAGTTTGTTTCAGAATGTTCGAGTTCGAGGTTTCGATAGCCTGAAAATCAGGAGTATACTAAAGTATATGACTGATTTGAAGGCTGAGAATAACGATGAAATCGGACATTATAGACAAACTCTAATTAAAAACACAATAAATACTTATTATTCAAGTTAATTAATATTAATTTAAATTATAAAAAGATTATGATTTACAATAATTACAATTTATATTATTATATTATGATTTGAAAATTAATAAAGTATAAGTTGTGAAATTATTTAACAGTTTGAACAATTTGGTTCTTTTTGATTATTGCTTTATTTATTTGTGTGATTGATGATAGATTTAATATAAATAAATATTATAAAATATTATAAAACATACATTAATATGAATTATATTTTATTTGACGATTCTTCAAGAGGTGATTTGTTGCCTTTAACTTTTATGAGACCCGTTGCTGATATTCGTATTGGCATTACCAGTATACGCACAAAATGGGAAAAATATCTTAAATGTAAAACTTCTACCTTAACCGAAACCTATTTAAATGATAAACATCCTCTGGAAAAAAGTTCAGATAATATTTTGATAAATGCTTCAATATTACCAAATCAAAATCTGGTCAAACTTATTCAAAATCTAAAACCCAATGAATCCATATATTATGGTGACTATATCATAGCAATGCATATAACTGAAAAAACACTTGATAAGGTTGAAAATATTGATTCTGAAAAGGAAAATAGAGATGAAGGTTTTGAATTTTCAAATATTAATGAAAAAGAGGTTGATGTGCCTCATATTAAGATATTTTATCCATGGGATATTTTTTCATATAATGCTCAAGCTATAAATGATGATTTTGCTTTATTAACCAACGGCAGAAAATCACAATCTGTCAGTAACACTAATTCAGTTATTGGCAATGGACAGATTTTTATTGAAAAAGGGGCTGTTGTTGAATGCACTACATTAAATACCACAACAGGTCCTATATATATTGGTAAAAATGCTGAAATAATGGAAGGATCTCATTTAAGAGGACCTCTGGCTATTTGTGAAGGTGCTGTTGTTAAAATGGGAGCAAAAATTTATGGGGGTACAACAATAGGACCTTATTGCAAGGTAGGAGGGGAACTTAATAATGTCGTTATGTTCGCCTATTCTAATAAAGCTCACGATGGTTTCCTTGGTAATTCAGTTATTGCTGAATGGTGCAATATTGGCGCTGATACTAATAACTCAAACCTTAAAAATACCTATGATGAAGTTAGAATGTGGAATTATCCTCAACAAAGATTTATTTATACTGGATTGCAATTTTGTGGGTTAATAATGGGAGACCATTCTAAATGTGGCATTAATACTATGTTTAATACAGGTACAGTAGTTGGCGTTAGTGCTAATATTTTTGGTGCAGGTTACCAGAAAGTTTTTATCCCCTCTTTTATGTGGGGCAACAATAATACAGGATACACTACTTATGATATTGACAAAGCCATCAAAGTTGCTGAAATTATGGCTCAACGACGTAACGTCCATTTTACTGATGAAGATAAAAAGATTTTACGTATGGTTTATGAACTGACATTTACATATAGAAGAATGGGATAATTTATCTTCTCCTGACTTTTTTGCAGAAATATCTAACGGCATTAATATTGAAATAATACAATTCAAAAATGATTATTTTTTTTTGTATAACTTGAAAATATTAATGTTAAAAGTATTATTTTATTTTTTTTTATTAAAATTTTTTAACAAAAATTATTGTTAACTGACAAATTGTCTTAATTATAGAAAATAATATATGGAAGATTTTGAAGATTTTTTTTTAGTCAGTGAAAGTGACGATAAAGAAAAAACTGAATTTATTCCTTTAATTACTAATGAAGAGGAAGAAATTATGAATTCAGAAGAATTGCCTTCTGCATTACCTTTATTGCCATTAAAAAACACCGTACTTTTCCCAGAAGTAGTTATTCCTATTACTGCTGGCCGCGAAAAATCCATCAAACTTATTAAGGAATCATACAGGGGTGATAAAATTATTGGTACTGTTGCTCAAAAGGATGCTGATGTTGAAGACCCTTCTATTGAAGATTTATATAAAGTTGGTACAGTGGCAAAAATACTGAAACTTCTGCAAATGCCCGATGGAAGTACTACTGCTATTATCCAGGGTAAAAGAAGATTTAGCATAAATAAAGTGATTCAAACAAAACCTTACATTAAAGCTACTGTAAATCCTTTTGACGATATTCAAAAAACTTTGCCTAAATCCAAAAATTTTATTGCAATGGTTTCTTCCCTTAAAGACATAGCATTGCAAATTATTAAACAATCTCCCAACATACCTTCTGATACTGCTTTTGCTATTAACAATATTGAAAGCCCTCTGTTTCTCATCAATTTTACCTGTGCAAATCTCGATATACCCTTACATGATAAACAAAGATTGCTAGAAATTACAGATATTAACGAAAGAGCTAGTCAGGTGTTGACTTTGCTCACCAAAGAATTGCAGATAATAGAACTTAAAAATCAGATTCAAAATAAGGTTAAAAGCGATATTGATAAGCAGCAACGTGATTATTTTCTTAACCAGCAATTAAAAACTATTCAGGAAGAACTTGGTGGTTCTCCCTCGGAACAGGAAATAAAAGAATTAGAAGAAAAAGCCTCAAAGAAAAAATGGCCAGCCAAAGTTGCTGAAAGTTTTGACAAGGAACTTGTTAAGTTAAAAAGAATGAACCCTCAGGCAGCAGAATAT
>JAKIYJ010000134.1 GCA_022708585.1 Bacteroidota bacterium | reverse complement strand
GAAATATGGCATTATTATTCATTAAATGAAAAACAGCGTAACAAAAGATTTGTTTTTTATTCGCCTGATTTTGTAACAGGAGATTACGAGCTGCTTCATTCAGATGCTATTGGGGAAATCTATGATTCATTATGGGAGCGAAAGTTAAATCGGGATAATATTTTATATAATTTTGACGAAAAAAATTATAATTCTCATTGGGGCAGTCGGGCAAAGGAATTATATGATCATCCACGTTAGCAGTGATTAAATATAACAAAATTATTTTTGGTAAATTATTAAAAATTAAGTACGTTTGCTGCATATATTTTTTTGTAAGAATATGAAATAACTAATTTTTTTTGTATGCGGGTAGCTGTTGTTATTCTTAACTGGAATGGAAGGAATTTTCTTGAAAAATTTTTGCCCGCTGTAATTTCGAACAGTAAAGAATCTGAAATTATTGTTGCTGATAATGATTCGAGTGATGGCTCGGTTGATTTTCTGAAAAAAAATTTTCCAGAAATAAGAATAATTGTAAACAGTGAAAATGGAGGTTTTGCGAAGGGGTATAATGATGCCCTTAAACAGGTAAATGCTGATATTTATATATTGCTTAATTCAGATATAGAAGTAACTCAAAACTGGATAAAACCTGTATTGGATTTGATGGGGAAGGACAACACAATTGCAGTTTGCCAACCTAAAATCAAATCATATTATTCAAAGTCTGATTTTGAATATGCTGGTGCAGCAGGCGGCTTCATAGATACATTGGGTTATCCTTTCTGTAGGGGCAGATTATTTCAAACAATAGAAACAGACGAAGCACAATATGATGATATTTGTGAGGTGTTTTGGGCAAGTGGTGCATGTATGTTTGTACGGGCAGATATATTCCATAAGTTTGGTGGTTTTGATGAAGATTTTTTTGCCCATATGGAGGAAATTGATTTTTGCTGGAGGGTAAAAAACGAAGGCTATAAGATAATGTATTGTGCTGATTCAGTTATCTATCATATAGGAGGTGGCACTTTACCTAAGAGTTCGGCTCAAAAGACATATCTGAATTTTAGAAATAATCTTTCTTTATTATTTAAAAATTTACCTGCAAGTAAATTATATTTTGTAATGCCTACCCGATTGGTTCTTGACATTATTGCAGGTATTAAATTCTTTTTAAATGGTGATTTTAAAGATGCAATTGCTGTTGTTAAAGCTTATGGTCATTTTTATTTAATGTTGTCCAAAAATTATTCTAAAAGGAAGGCAATTAATCATAAATATGTAAATAAAATATACAAAAACAGTATTGTTATAGATTATTTTATGAGAAATATTAAAAAATTTTCTCAACTTAAACCTAATAAGTTTTCATAATTTTACAAACACATTTTCAAAAAGATAATATTAATGTTGTTTTAAAAATGATAAATTTCACTCCATATTCCATTTATTGATAATGCTGTACCAACGAATATCACGTACATAATTGCAAAAATTAAATAAAGAGAACCCAGTACTAAACCTATTATAGCACACACTTTGCCTGCCTGCATATTTTTATAACTGCTTTGAGTATATAATAATGGGTTTGCTTTAAAAAGTTTATTTGCTTTACTTGAAAGTACTAAAGCAATAATACCTAAAATTATAGCAGGTAATCCATAGCACCAGCATACTACAATTGAAATAATACCCAATACTAAAATAGTAGTTGAGTCGGGTAAATCAACTTTTCCATTAATACCATTAAAGTTAAAATTTACATTTTGGTTTTCTAAATTTTCCATTATATACAAGAATTAGATTATTAAAAAATTATTGATAAAGTTAAATATTTGTTTTAGTATAAATTATGTAAATATTTTATTTTTTTTGTTAAGTGTTAAAATTAAAAATTTTTGTTTTATTATATTGGTTATCTTCGAAAAGTTATTTTTCTGTTTAATAAATTTTCTCATCTAAATAAATTAAGAAATATTATAGATGAATTATGATAAAACATAGATAAATTTAATTGAAGAATAGAAGATTTTTAACAACATTATATTTAAAATAGAGCCAAAATTTTAATAACACAATTATTCAAGGGGACCAATTTCTTTTTCCACTTGTTCGAGTATTTCACAAGATTTCACAAGATTTTGCATAACAGTATGATCGGAGTGGAGAGGGCGGTCAACATCGAGATGTTCTACATATTTTCTAACAACTTTTCTGGCTATGGTTGTTCCCTTTCCGAACATATAATCTCTAAAATCCAAAGCTTGTGCTGCTGCCATAAATTCGATTCCTATAATACCATAAGCGTTGTCGAGTATTTGCATATTTTTTATTGCAGTATTCATTCCCATTGATACAAAATCTTCCTGGTCAGCTGCTGCCGGGATAGACTGTATAGAGGCTGGGGTAGAGAGTATTTTTTGTTCAACAATCAAAGTATCAGCTGTATACTGGCTAAGCATAAGTCCGGAAAACATTCCTGCTCCTTTTGTTAAAAGGGCGGGCAATCCTACACTAAGGGCAGGGTTATTAAGTCTGTTCAAACGTCGTTCTGAAAGGGCACAAACCATAGTAATTGCTGTACCAGCCATTTCCATTGGCAATGCTACGGGTGTGCCTTGAAAATTAGCTCCTGTTAAAGTAAGGTTTTTATCGGAGATAAAAATAGGATTATCGCTAACTCCATTTAATTCTATTTCGATTTGGGATTGTGCGTAAGCGATAGCGTCATGGGCTGTACCAATAACTTGTGGTGTACTTCGCATGGAATAGGCATCTTGCACTTTACAGTTTATACGATTTTCAGCCAGGTCGCCTCCTTCACAAATTTTACGTATAGATCTGGCACTTCTCATAGCTCCTTTAAATCCTCTTAGTTCATGTATTAGCGGATGATATGGGTTCATATTTGCCTTTAAAGCTTCAAGTGACATTGTTGCAGCTATTTCGGCCTGTTTTAATAAATTGTTGGCGTCATATAAAAATATTGCTGACATTCCAGTAAGGAAAGTAGAGCCATTAATACACGCAAGACCATCGCGTGCCATCAATCCTGGCATTGGAATGCCGGCTCTATTAAGGGCTTCTTTACCTTCCAACAGTTCTCCTTTATAATACGCCTTTCCTTCACCCATCATAAGTAAAGCAATTTGAGCCATTGGAGCGAGGTCTCCACAAGCACCTACTGAACCCTTTTGACAAACATAAGGAGTTACCCCTTTATTTAGCATTTCTACAAGTGTGATAGTAATTTCGGGGCGATTTCCTGAATTACCATGAGCATGCACATTAATTCTACCTAACATTGCAGCCCTTACATATTCTATTGGAGCAGGGTCTCCTATGCCTGCTGCGTGATTATAAATAAGATATTTTTGAAATTCCTGAATTTGAGCGTCATCAAGCCTGATTTCAGAGAATTCCCCTATACCAGTATTTATCCCATACATTATTTCACCTGCTTCTATTTTTTTTTCAAGCATAGTACGGCAATTTTTTATTCTTTCAATTGCATCAGGGTGTAATTCTACTTTTTCGTTATAACGTGCAACTTTAACAACATCATTTATTGTAAGATTGGAACCGGTAATTATTAATGGCATTTGTGTTTTCTCCTTTTTTTTTGATAATTAATGAAATTTATTATCAATAATTATTTGTATATATTTAAAGTGCAAATATAGATTTTCTTTATCTTTTTATTATATTTTATTTTAAAAAAATATATTGATTATAATTAGTGTCTGTTCATAAAGTCAAGAGTTTGTTTCAGAATGTTCGAGTTCGAGGTTTCGATAGC
>JAKIYJ010000133.1 GCA_022708585.1 Bacteroidota bacterium | reverse complement strand
GGAAATGATTTGATAAAACTACGCAACCCCCTTTTAGGGTTTACAAACTCGCTCACTTCGTTCGCTCAAACAGGTAAACCCTTCTTGCCCAACCCTGCTTGCTTGTTTTATAACAAATCATTTCCAAAGCGGATTTAAAAACATTTTATGGCATTTGTGTTATAATAGTCAAATAGAGCAGTATATTAAAAATTTGATAATTATGATTTTAACTGTTTTTATTGCAACATCTTTATTGAATAGAGCCAAATAAATTATAAATAAATTTAATTGGAATTCAATTTATCAACTTTTCGGAGTGAACTCAAATATTTTTTAGTATTATTTATAAGTAAGAAAAAATAAAGGCTCCGATATAATACCGAAGCCTTTGTTTTTTGCTCCCCCTGCTGGACTTGAACCAGCGACCCTCTGATTAACAGTCAGATGCTCTAACCAGCTGAGCTAAGGAGGAATTTTAATTTTTTATTTAAATTCGATACAAAAGTACAATTTTTTTTAATAAAAAAAATATCTTTGACAAAAATTTTATCCAAAATAAAAAATTAATCATAATGAATAAGAAAGTTCTTGGAATGGGCAACGCTCTTGTTGATATTATTACCATACTTGAAGATGACAGTTTACTTGAGAAGTTTGCATTATCAAAAGGCAGTATGCAGTTGGTTGATAGGCAATTTTCTATGAAAGTTTTACAATCTACGGCTAATTTGAAGCGAACCCAGACGAGTGGAGGTTCAGCTGCAAATACTATTTATGGTCTGGCTAATTTAGGAATAGATTCAGGTTTTATGGGAAAAATAGGGTCAGATGAACTGGGGAAATTTTTTCGTAGTGAAATGGAAAAACATTCTATTAAAACTATTTTGTATGAAAGCAGTTCTGATTCTGGACATGCCATAGCACTTGTCAGCCCTGATTCTGAACGTACTTTCGCTACTTATCTTGGTGCGGCTGTTGAACTTAATGCTGACGATATTACTCCCGATATATTTAGAGGATATTCTTATTTTCATATTGAAGGTTATCTTGTACAAAATCATAAATTATTACAAAAAGCCTTGAAACTTGCAAAAGACAATAATATGACAGTTTCTTTGGATCTGGCAAGTTTTAATGTAGTTAATGAAAATCTCGATTTTTTAAAATATGTGATAGATCAATATGTTGATATAGTTTTTGCTAACGAAGAAGAGGCAAAAGCTTTTACGGGGAAAAAACCCGATGAAGCAGTAGATGATATAGCCAGACATTGTGAATTTGCTGTTGTAAAAAAAGGAAGTAAAGGTTCAATTATTAAAAAAGGTGAAGAAAGATATTATATTGATATTATTCCAGTAAATTTGCTTGATACCACAGGTGCAGGAGATTTATATGCCAGTGGTTTTCTTTATGGACTTGCAAACAATTTACCTCTTGATAAATGTGGTGCAGCAGGTGCCTTTATTGCTGGTAAAGTTATAGAAGTTTTAGGTGCTAAAATGGACGAAGATAGATGGCAACAAGTACATAATAAGTTGAAAAAACTATAAGAAAGACGTAATAATTAAATGATTTTGCTACTATGAGAATGCCTGTAAAATATACATTATACTTTGAGGAGTGGATTTATATTTTAAATTTCTTGGCACTTCAAAAAACAGTTAACCTCAAAGTAAAAAATTCTAAACGATAAAATCAATAATTCCCCTTGAATTTAATGCTGATAACATTGAAATTAATTTTTCTTTTTGAGACATTCGTATTGAGAATTTAATGCTGCATCTATCAGTATATTTATTTTCAATTATTTCAGCATCAAAATCTTTAAGTAATTTCATAACGTTGTTAATATTTTCGGCTTTAAAACTTATTGTATAAGTTTCTTCAATAAATTTTTCTACAATTACAGATTTGTTTAAAACTTCAGCAGTAGATTGCCTATATGCATTAATGAGTCCATTTATACCTAATTTTATTCCACCAAAATATCTAATAACAACAATCAATATATTGGTAAGATTCTTTGAGAGCAGTTGTCCTAATATTGGTTTACCAGCCGTTCCCGATGGCTCTCCCCCATCGCCAGTATGCATAATTTTTCCGTCATAGCCAAGTCGATAGGCATAACAAAAATGATTAGCATCATGATATTTGTTTTTAATCTTTTTAAGTAATTCTTTTATATCTTTTTCATCTGATACAGGAAATGCTAAAGCAATAAAACGACTGCTTTTTTCTTTATATATTGCTTCTGAACTGTTGGATATACTTAAATAAGTATATTGTTCTGACATATGAAATTTATATTTAACATAAAATTATTGAATCCACTCTGAAAACTCATTTTTATCTTGAATTATTTTTTTGATAAAATAAATAAATGAGTCCACTCTGAAAAGTCGGAAAAATTCAAGAAACGAAAATACAAAATATTTATAATAAAAGTGTGAGTCTACTCCAAAAAATCATTTTTATTTTTGAATTATTTTTTTGATAAAATAAATAAATCAATTTCATAGATAAATTAATTAAAAATATAGATAAATTTAATTGCGAAATTGTTGAAATTAAATTTATAGACTTTTCGGAGTGGGTTCATTTATAGACTTTTCAGAGTAAACTCAAATAATTTTTAACTTTATTATTATTATTTTTTTATATTATGATTTATTTATTCTAATTTTGTCCAGTGTTAAACAATTCACATTATTATTTTTTTAACAAATAAAAATTATTATTTAATTAAAATTTCATGTCATGAATGTACAAAAATTAATGATTGAGCTTGAAAGGAAAAATCCGGGAGAAACCGAATACTTACAAGCTGTTCGCGAGGTTCTCGAATCTATCGAGGAAGTTGTAAATCAAAATCCACAATTTGAAGCTGCCGGGATTATAGAACGTATTGTTGAACCCGACAGAGTATTAATGTTTAAAGTGCCATGGGTTGATGACAAAGGTGCTGTTCATGTAAATCGTGGCTATAGAGTTCAATTTAATGGAGCAATAGGTCCTTATAAAGGAGGATTACGTTTCCATCCTAGTGTTAATTTAAGTATTTTAAAATTTTTGGGATTTGAACAGATATTTAAAAACAGTCTGACGTCATTGCCTATGGGAGGAGCAAAAGGCGGTTCTGATTTTGATCCTAAAGGGAAATCAGATGGCGAAGTAATGCGTTTTTGTCAATCTTTTATGCTGGAATTATGGAAGATTATTGGACCCGAAATGGATGTTCCCGCAGGTGATATTGGTGTTGGCGGTCGTGAAATTGGTTATTTATATGGCATGTATAAAAAACTAACTCATGAACATGTTGGAGTATTGACAGGTAAAGGGCTTAATTGGGGTGGCAGTTTGATTCGTCCTGAAGCTACTGGTTTTGGCATTGTATATTTTGCTCAAGAAATGTTGAAAACCAAGGGTTTGAACTTAAAAGGGAAAACTGTTGCTGTATCAGGTTTTGGTAATGTTGCATGGGGAGCTGTTAGAAAAGCCAATGAATTAGGTGCGAAAGTAATCACAATTTCCGGTCCAGATGGCTATATATATGACCCTGATGGTATTAGCGGAAATAAAATCGACTATATGCTTGAACTTAGATCTTCTAATCAGGATATTGTGCAACCTTATGCTCAAAAATTCCCGAATGCCAAATTTATTAGCGGTAAACGCCCCTGGGAAGTTAAATGCGACGTTGCTCTCCCTTGTGCTACTCAAAATGAACTGGATAAAAAAGATGCTGAGAATCTTGTTAATAACGGCTGTATTTGTCTCACCGAAGGTGCAAATATGCCATCAACGCCCGAAGCAATTGATGTTTTCTTAAAAAATAAAATTCTTTTTTCTCCTGGTAAAGCTTCAAATGCTGGCGG
>JAKIYJ010000132.1 GCA_022708585.1 Bacteroidota bacterium | reverse complement strand
ACAGGAAAAAGGTATAGAAGCTAAAATAGTTAAGGGCGAAGCCGCTTTCTATGGACCAAAATTAGATTTTATGGTCAAGGATGCTATTGGTCGTAAATGGCAACTTGGCACCATTCAGGTAGATTATAATCTTCCTGAAAGATTTGAACTTGAATATACCGGAGCAGACAATAAAAAGCACAGACCTGTTATGATTCACAGAGCACCCTTTGGGTCTATGGAACGTTTTGTTGCAGTGCTGATAGAACATTGTGCAGGTAAATTTCCATTATGGCTGGCACCTGAACAGGTAATTATTTTACCTGTAAGTGAAAAATTTGTTGATTATGCAAAAAAAATTTTAATTTTGTTGTCGAATTTTGACATTCGTGGTTCGGTAGATGATAGAAATGAAAAGACTGGGCGTAAAATCCGCGATGCTGAAATTAGTAAAATACCATATATCATTGTTGTTGGTGAAAAAGAAGAAACAGAAAATACCGTTTCTGTTCGAAAACAAGGCAAAGGTAATCTTGGTATTTTTGAAATTGATAATTTTGCAAAAATGATTAATGATGAAATATTTTCTATGACAGAAAAATTAATGAAATAAAAAATAATATAATAAACATAGGTATCAACTTAATATAGGAGAGAAAAGTATAGTTACAGAAAATGCACGACGCCCTTCAAATAATAATAGAAAGGGAGATAAGAAAGAAGAACAATATAGCATAAATGAAAACATCAGGGAGCCTGTTGTTAGAGTTGTAGGTGATAATATTAATACAGGAATTTATTCTATTAAGGAAGCATTGGCAATAGCCAAATCATTATCGCTCGATTTAGTACTAATATCACCTAATGCAACACCTCCTGTATGTAAGATTATAGATTATAAAAAATTTCTTTATGAGCAAAAACGCAAACAAAAAGAAATAAAGGCTAAAACAGCTAAAGTAGTAGTTAAAGAGATAAGGTTGGGCCCCAATACTGATGAACACGATTTTAATTTTAAATTA
The DNA here is from genome assembly GCA_022708585.1 of Bacteroidota bacterium. GTDB lineage: Bacteria > Bacteroidota > Bacteroidia > Bacteroidales > JAKIYJ01 > JAKIYJ01. The sequence goes on along the minus strand of JAKIYJ010000132.1, from coordinate 2,899 downwards.
AAACACGCTATTAGATTTCTTCAGGAAGGTGCAAAAGTTAAGGTAGATGTTAATTTTAAAGGTAGAAGTATTATTTATAAGGAAAAAGGAGAAATTCTCTTATTAAGATTTGCTCAGGAAATCGCTGATTATGCCAAAGTAGAAAAATTACCTAAATTGGAAGGAAAAAGGATGATAATGATTTTATCGCCTAAAAAATAATGATAATCTGATAATTTAAATATACAGTAATGCCAAAAATGAAAACTAAATCCGGTGCTAAAAAAAGATTTTTCTTTACAGCAACCGGTAAAATTAAAAGAAAGCATGCTTATAAAAGCCATATTCTTACGAAGAAGTCAATAAAAAGAAAACGTAATCTTACTAAAACTGATATTGTTTCTTCAGCAGATAAAAAGGCTGTTAAATCTATGCTTGCAAAATAATAGTAATTAAAGGAAGTTTAACCATTGCTTCCAGCTTTTAAAGACTCTTTAAAATGAGCGCTGAAGCAAAAAAAAACAAGTAAAAATGCCAAGATCAGTTAATAATGTTGCGTCAAGAGCACGCAGAAAAAAAATCCTTAAACAAACAAAAGGTCAGTTCGGAAGACGTAAAAACGTCTGGACAGTAGCTAAAAATTCATGGGAAAAAGGCCAGATTTATGCCTATAAACATCGCCGTGAAAAGAAAAGAGATTTCAGATCCTTATGGATAGTGAGAATTAACGCAGCTGTTAGAGAATATGGAATGTCATACTCCGTATTTATGAATAAATTGAAACAGAATAATATCATTATAAATCGCAAAACTCTTGCTAACCTTGCTATGAACGATCCAGAATCTTTTAAATCTATTGTGGATAGAGTAAAGTAATGTTTATATTCCAAATCGCAAGTTTCAATACGGTCATGCTTAATCGTATACCGTAAGTTCTAATATTGCTAATTGTCTTCAATAAGTAGGGTGATTAATAATGTTTATTTTTTTTATGTGGCAAATAATATATGTTGCTACATATTTTCAAAAAAATATCAAGTGCAATTATAACAGTGAGTCTATTCCTAAAAGTCTATAAATAAAATTCTAATTAAATTTATATGTATTTTTAATTAATTTATCTATGAAATTTTTTATTTTATAAAAAATAATTAAAAATAAAAATGACTTTTTGGAGTAGATTCAACAGTTAACTTTAACATTTTACCAAATGAGTTATATTGTTTCAAAATATTATGATTCTTTAACAGAAGACAATGTCAAGTGCTTGCTATGTCCACATAATTGTATTATCAAAAATGGTAATACTGGAATATGCGGGGTGCGACATAATATTGACGGCAGCATATATGCTGAAAATTACGGCAAAGTTGTAGCAATGAATATGGATCCTGTTGAAAAGAAACCTTTATATCATTATTATCCCGGGCATAAAATATTTTCTGTTGGAACTGATGGCTGCAATTTAAAATGTATTTTTTGTCAGAATTATCTTATATCACAGTCAGACTATAAATCCTTGCAGGATGTTGATTTTTATTCACCTCAAATGCTTGTTGATATTGCTTTAAGACAAAAAGACAATATTGGAATAGCCTATACTTATAATGAACCTTTTATCTGGTTTGAATATGTTTGTGATACTGCTAAAATAGCTAAAAATTATGCTCTGAAAAATGTTATGGTTACCAATGGATATATTAATTCAGCACCTTTGAACGAACTGCTTCAATATATGGATGCTTTTAATGTAGACCTTAAATCGTTTAATAACAACTTTTATAAAAGACATACTGGCGCTACACTTGAACCTGTGCTTAATACAATTAAAAGTATTCATAAATCGGGCAAACATCTTGAAATTACAAATCTTGTTGTTACCAATCTTAATGATAATGCCGATGAATTTCGGAATATGGTAAAATGGATTTGTGAAAATACGGGTTCCAATACACCATTACATATTTCAAGATATTTTCCTTCATATAAATATTCTGCACCTCCTACCTCTGCTGAAACAATAATTGAATTTTATCATATCGCCTGCGAATATCTTGATTTTGTATATACAGGCAATATATATTTAGATAAAGGTAATGACACTTATTGCCCTCAATGTGGAAAAACTTTAATATTACGTAATGGATACAACATCAGTCTGCAAAATATTACAAATGATGGGAAATGTGAGTTTTGTGGAAAACAAATAGTTATAAGTGAGTAAGTTTATGCGTTTTTTTAAACAGTATTAATATTATACATTTGTCAAATGATAATTCAATAATTTAAAATCAATTTATTTTTATTTATATGAATATGTTTCAATTTAATTTAAAAACTTTAGTAGCAGTAATAATTGTTTCTTTCTTATTACCCTCCTGTCAGGTACAGGAAAAGAGTGGTAATAGAAAAGACAAGACTGTAAAAAATGTTATTATTATGATTCCTGATGGATGCTCTATTGAAGCGCTGCAATTAGCCAGACTTTATAAGTCTTATCCTGAGTTAGCCAGTAAAACCGTGCTTTCGTTTGATACATTAATTTGTGGACTGGTAAAAGCAAGTACAGGATCTACCGTAATGGGAGAATCTGCTGCCAATGCAACGGCTATGTACACAGGAAAGAAGACAAAGCCGGCATATCTGGGAGTAGATACAGCAGGTAATGATGCTATATCTTTTTTCACTCTATCACGCAAGCAACAAAATAAAGCCATTGGTGTTGTTGGTACTGTAAGTCCCGAACAGGCTACCCTTAGTGCAACTATGGTGCATACTAAAAACAGGGGAGATTACAACAACATATTAAAGCAACTTGTATATGACAGTCCCGATGTTTTTTTTGCAGCAGGAGGCAAAGGTTATCTTAACAAGGATTTTAAAAAGAAAAGCAAAGATAAGGCTCAAAGAAGTGATGGAC
>JAKIYJ010000131.1 GCA_022708585.1 Bacteroidota bacterium | reverse complement strand
TGGGCAAGAAGGGTTTACCTGTTTGAGCGAACGAAGTGAGCGAGTTTGTAAACCCTAAAAGGGGGTTGCGTAGTTTTATCAAATCATTTCCACAGCGGTGATTTTTCTTTTCGCACTTTTCTTTACCTGCCAGACAAAGAAAAGTGCATATTTTTTTGATAAAATCATTAATTTTATAGATAAATTAATTAAAAATATAGATAAAATTAATTAGAATAAAATTAACTATTTACCATAATGAAATTTATACAAACCTTTAAAACACTTTGCAATCTCTCATCCTCGTTACAAAAGAGGACGAGAAGGTGTCAAATTTTTTTTACAACATTATTTTAGAATAGAGCCATATATTATATGGTATAACAAATAAAAATTTATTTTTGTTTATTAATTGAAATACATAAATATGAAAACACTTATTTTAGCTGGGGGGTATGGCACAAGACTGAGTGAAGAAACATCTTTGCTCCCAAAACCAATGATAACTATTGGCGGGAATCCCGTTTTGTGGCATATACTTAAAATTTATTCTGCTTATGGTTTTAATGATTTTGTGATTTTATTAGGTTATAAAGGATATGTTATTAAAGAATATTTCGTTAACTATTACCTCCATCAAAGTGATATAACAGTTGATATTGCTAAAAATAACATACAAATTTTAAACACTCACGTAGAACCATGGAAAATTACTTTAATAGACACAGGCCTTGATACTATGACCGGCGGAAGAATCATTAGAGCAAAAGAATATGTTGAAAATGAAACATTTATGCTTACTTATGGCGATGGAGTGGCAAATATTAATATTCCTGAACTTATTGCCTTTCATAAAAAACATGGCAAGGCAATAACAATGACAGCCGTACAGCCAGAAGGAAGATTTGGTTCAATGGAACTTGATAATAATGATTGTGTAAGACGTTTTATTGAAAAACCAAAAGGTGATGGCAGCTGGATTAATGGAGGTTTTTTTGTTTGTGAACCAGAAATTTTTGACTATATTAATGAAGGGGACCAAACTGTTTGGGAACGTGCTCCACTGGAAAATCTTGCTAATGATGGTAAATTATTCGCCTATAAGCACTTTGGCTTTTGGAAACCTATGGATACTTTGAGAGATAATAAACAATTAAATGAAATGTGGGACAATAATCAGGCTCTATGGAAAATATGGTAAATTTTAATTCTCTTTTTCAAGGAATATACAGAAATAAAAAAGTAGTTATTACAGGCCATACTGGTTTTAAAGGCTCATGGCTTTCATTATGGCTTAAATTATTAAATGCAAAAGTATATGGATTTTCTCTGCCTCCTCCTACAAAACCCAATCATTTCGATTTGCTAAAACTCGATATTTTTTCTAATATTAACGATATTAGAAATTATAAAGAACTTGAAAACTTTATGCTTTCTGTACAACCTGATATTGTTTTTCATCTTGCAGCTCAACCTATTGTTCGTAAATCTTATGATGCCCCCCTTGAAACTTATTCTACCAATGTTACAGGTACATTAAACTTGCTTGATATATGCCGAAAAATAAATTCCATTAAAGCTGTAATTGTTGTTACTAGTGATAAATGTTATGAAAACAAAGAATGGATTTGGGGATATAGAGAAAATGACTCCCTTGGAGGCTATGACCCATATAGCTCTTCTAAAGCATGTGTCGAAATTTTAAGTGCTTCTTTTCGTAATTCTTTTTTTAATATAATGGATTATGGCAAGAAACATAATCTTTTGCTCGCTACCGTCAGAGCAGGCAATGTTATTGGTGGTGGCGACTGGGCTATTGACCGACTCGTTCCGGATATTGTACGTGCTGCATCTAAAAATAAAAAAGCACCTGTCAGGGAACCTTATGCTACTCGTCCCTGGCAACACTTGCTTGAACCACTCAGCGGATACCTTACTCTGGGGTCTAAATTACTTCAAGGAAAAACTGAATTTGCAGAAGCATGGAACTTTGGACCTGAACTTAACAGCAATTTAACTGTTAACGAAATAATTGAGATTTCTAAAAAATATTGGGACAAAATTAATATAGATATTCAAATAAACCCTGATAATGTTCACGAAGCTCATCTTTTAATGCTTGACTGTTCAAAATCAGCTAAATTGCTTAAATGGATGCCCGTTTGGGATATTGAACATACTGTATTTTATACTGTTAACTGGTATAAAAAATATTACGAAGAAAACATAATAGATACTCAACAAAATATAATTAATTACATAAATGATGCTATAAACAAAGGTTTATCATGGACAAAATAAAATTAGCATATAAAAATATTCTTGTTACGGGGGGCAATGGGTTTCTTGGACAAAATCTTGTAACCGCACTTAATGAATATCATACCAATGTTTATATCCTGGATACAGTCAAAAAAAATGTTAATAATGAATTTATATGCGATATTAATGATATAAATAAAATTCACAATATAATTAAAGAAATACATCCTGATATTATTTTTCATCTGGCAGCAAATCTAACTCGTGACAGAAATTTTGACAATCATGACGAAATCATAAAAGTAAATTATTCAGGCACTGTTAATTTATTAAAAGCCTTACAAAATGTTGATTATGAAAATTTTATATTTACGAGTTCAAGCGAGGTATATGGTTTAAATAAAGCTCCATTTAAAGAAACAATGTGCCCGATTCCGACCTCTCCATATTCTATGAGTAAATATTTTGCTGAAATAGCAATAAGAACTTTTTCAAATATATACAAAAAAAATTATACGATATTAAGATTATTCAATTTTTATGGAGATAATATGCCCGATACTTTTTTTATATCACAATTATTAAATTCCTTAAAAAATAATTCCGTTTTCAAGATGACCGCAGGGAAACAAAAAAGAGATTTTGTTCACATTGATGATGTAATAAATGCTATGCTGATAGTAGCTTCTAATACCGAAATTTCTAAAAATGAAATATTTAATATTTGCACTGGTAAAAGCATCACAATAAAAGAATTAGCTTTATATTGCAAATCTTATTTAAATAGTGAATGTAGAATAGAATTTGGAGCCTTAAAATATAGAGAAAATGAAATATGGGATATGACTGGTGATAATACCAAAATTATTAATAAACTTGGATTTAAGATACAACATAACTTAAACAATTTTTTAAAATCATATAATCAGTAATTAGTGTAATAAAAGTGTGTTAATAATCCACAAAAATGTGAGCATTATGTATACATTTACATTTTACATAAAAAAGTCAACTTTTCTGGTTACAGTTAACTTTTACATATTGTTAAACATTTCAAAAAATATATTTTATGAACATATAATATATAAACAAAATCTTATTTAACAGGCTAAATCGTAAATTAATTATGGCATTAAAAAAGAGACACAGGATTTTATATACTTTATTGGTTTTATTGTTGGCAATGTCCATTGTTCTGGCATTGTCTTTTGCAGGTAATAAAACAAAAGGGCCCATAGCATATTTACTTTCATTAATGGGTAATTATGTGCAGGATACAGAAAATGCAATTATTTTGCAACAGCGTAGTGATAAAAGAATTTCCAGATTACAATGGTTTCAACTTTACAACAAAAAGCCCGAATTATTGAAAAATCCTCCTGTTATATTACTTGGTGTTTATGATAATCATTATATTGAATCTTTTGAAAGTATTGTAAGTTTTGAAGATTCCTTAAAAACCACTCTTCCTCTAATACATATTTATCAAGCATGGGGAAGTGGAGAAGAACAACAATTTCCTCTTGAACAATTTAAATCTATTGTCAAACTTGGTTCTCTGCCAGTTATTACATGGGAGCCTTGGCTTACTGCATTTGATGAAAACGAATTTCCAAATTTGCGTAAACCGGAATTACGTGATAAAAATGGTATGGCGGATATTGCTAAGGGTCTTTACGATACCTACATTGAAAAATGGGCTATTGAAGCTAAAAATTT
>JAKIYJ010000130.1 GCA_022708585.1 Bacteroidota bacterium | reverse complement strand
CCACCATACATCGCTCTGATTTGCGGAACCGTAACGTGACTTTCGTCTATAACCAGTAAAAAATCTTTGGGAAAATAATCGAGTAAACAATAGGGTCTTTCTCCCGCACTACGCCCATCAAAATATCTTGAATAATTTTCAATTCCCGAACAGTAGCCAAGTTCTTTCATCATTTCAATGTCATAAGTAACTCTATCTTCAAGTCTTTTAGCTTCTATCAGTTTGTTATTTTCTTTAAGATATTCAGTTTGTTTAAACAGGTCATCTTGAATATTGCGAATGGCAGTATTAATGACTTCTTGAGAGGTCATAAATATGTTTGCAGGATAAATAGTGATATTGTCAAGTGTATCAAGTTTATAGCCACTCACAGGGTCAAATGTTTCAAGAGTTTCAATTTTATCATCCCAGAAATAGATTCTATAAGCAAAATCAGCATAAGCAGGAAAGACATCAACAATATCGCCACGTACTCTGAAGTTACCATGATTAAAATCAGCTTCTGTTCTTGAATAAAGGCTTTCGACGAGATTATGTAAAAAGCTATTACGGCTTTTAACTTCATTAATTTTAAGTTTAATAATACCTTTTGAAAACTCTTCGGGATTGCCAATGCCATAAATACATGAAACGGAAGCTACTACAATAATATCGCGTCTTCCAGAAAGCAAGGTTGAGGTAGTACTTAATCTTAATTTTTCAATTTCATCATTAATAGAGAGGTCTTTTTCTATATAGGTATTAGTTGAGGGCAAGTAAGCTTCGGGTTGATAATAATCATAATAAGAAACAAAATATTCAACAGCATTTTCAGGGAAAAACAGTTTAAATTCGCCATATAATTGTGCAGCAAGAGTTTTATTGTGACTTAATACCAAAGTTGGGTGATTAAGTTGAGCAATAACATTAGCAATAGTAAAAGTTTTACCTGAACCTGTAACACCCAGCAATACCTGGGCAGGGTCACCTCTTTTCAATCCTGCCACCAGTTGTGCTATAGCCTCAGGTTGGTCCCCTGTTGGTATAAAATCAGATGTAAGTTTAAAGTTCATTATGATAATTATTTTTTCTTTAATTTTAAATAGCACATAATGGGATAATGATCAGAGTATTTGTTATTAAAGGTAGTAAAACCACGTGATTCAAATTCAAATCCATGTAAAATATAATCTATTCTGAAAGAAGGAAATATTCCAGAATAGGTAGTACCCAATCCAACGCCACTTTCAATAAAGGCATCCTTTAAACCCTTTGAAACTTTGTGATAAGCATAAGAACCAGGAGTATCATTAAAATCACCACAAACAATGACAGGATAAGGAGATTGCATAATATTTTTAGAAACAATATCTGCTTGAGAAGCCCTTATGATAAAGGCTTTTTTTAAACGTGACAAAATTTTTTTGGAATGATGTTCAATTTCTTTACGATTTTTAAAATTAATATCATCATCAGCCAGTTTTTCTGCAAATCGATAATCTTCATGTGAAAAGTGAATTGATTCAAAATGAACATTATACACTCTAATAGTATCATTATTATAAACAATATCAGAATATATGCAGGTATTATTTGTTCTTCCCGGGAAAGAAATTCTACCACCGTTTACGATAGGATAAGCACTAAAAGTTGCGATACCGAAATTATTTTTATATTTAGTCATAACGGTATATTCAGTATGAATATTAGAAGCTCTTAGCAATTTGATTAAAGTATCATTGGTAGAAAATTTTGCATCATTTACATTTACAAATTCCTGAAAACATATAATATCAGCATTTTGTTTGGACAAAAAGCTAAAAATGCTGTCTCTATATTGAGTATTAAAATCCCAATCTTTGGTATAATGGTATAAATCAAAATTTTTAACATTATAAGAAATTATTTTAAGATAGTCAGTTGAATCAGATGAAAGTTTTTTCCCCGAGTATTGAAAATGAGCTCCTATATGGTACCATCCAATAAAAATAGCAAAAAGATGAAAGATGGCTATCCATTTTTTAAGGATAAGCCATATTATTCCAATAATAATATTAGCAATTAAAATGACAGGATAAAGCAATCCCAAAAATGCGATTATCCAGAATTTTTCAGGGTTTAGATAAGGAGCCAAGTAAGAGAGCAAAAGAGAAACTATAAGCAATAAGGATAGAATTTTTAGAATAAATTTTAGAATAGATTTAGATAATTTAAATAATGCAGTCATTTTTAATTTTTTTTGCTTTGCGAAAATAAAAAATCTTTTTCTTCTTTACTAAGACTTTGGTACCCTGATTTTGAAATTTTTTCTAAAATCATATCAATTTTTTTCTGATTTTCCTTTTGCATGGCATTATATTCTTCGTCACTCATATATCTAACTTTTTCATGGTAGGACGCAGAATGATGAACTTTTTTCATTTTAGGTTTTATACTAAATAATTTTTTTATTTTTTTAAAGAAATTAATTTTATTATATTGTTTATTTCCTCCCCAAATATAGCAAAAACCATATAATGCGCCGCCAAGATGTGCTATATGTCCTCCTGGGTTTCCCTTGTCGATACTTAATAAATCAATTAACAATAAAACTGCAATAATATATTTTAATTTTATTTTACCGAGTAAAAAAAAAGATACAGAATAGTTGGGAATAAAAGTAGCCAGAGCTGCAAATACGGCAAGAACTGATGCAGAGGCACCAAGAGCAACAGCCACGGGCAAAGAACTATTAAAAGCTGGGAAAATATTATATGCAAGTATAAAGAGAGCTGCTCCACTTATTCCTCCAAGCAGATAAACTTTAACAAATCTTTTGTTTCCGATATAAATAATAAATAATTTTCCTACAAAATACAATATAAGCATATTACAAAGCAGATGAAAGAAACCTTCATGTAAAAACATATAAGTAATAATTGTCCATGGTCTGGTTAATAATCTATGTAAATCGGCCGGCACTGCGAGAAAAGAAATAAAGTTTAAATAAATATGTGGGTCATTTATATTAAAGAGAAAAAACAGTACCTTAACAATATTAACAAAAACAAATATGCTAATATTAATAAGAATTATCACAGGCAGAGGAGAATGTTGTCTAAAAAATTCAAAAAAGTTATTTAATATCTGATTATTTCGTTTCATTAATAATTCATTAATAATAATCAATATCTTTATTTTTATTGCGCATCCAATATTTTATCATAAAAAAGCCAAAAATCATTCCTCCCAGATGTGCAAAATGAGCCACATTATCGCCTGGACGTGCAGAAAATCCAAGCATAAATTCAGTAACGCCATATAATAAAACAAACCATTTTGCTTTAATTGGGAAAAAGAAGTATAAATATATGTATGAATTAGGAAATAACATACCAAAGCCAAGTAATAATCCGAAAATTGCTCCTGAAGCTCCGACTGTTGGAACATTTATCATTGTGGTAACGCCTTCCTGTATAAATTTGATTGCTTCTTCAATATTAGATATGTTATAAGGGTTAAGTGTCCATTGTTTAATAAAGTCATTAATATTTATATTATTTAATGCATAAGGGAAATGAGAGTTAAGAAAATTAATAAAGGATTCAGGAGTGGGGGAGAGGTAAAACGCATTAGCAGCGGCTTTAAGTTGAACTACATCATATACGGTAACCATAGAATGTAAAAAAGCAGCGCCAAGTCCTGTTACGAAGTAGAACAATAAAAATTTTTGTGAACCCAGGACATTTTCAAGTATGTTTCCAAACATCCATAGTGCAAACATATTGAAGAACAAATGGCCAAAGTTTCCATGCATAAATAAGTGAGTAACGAATTGGTATGGTTTGAAATATTCTGATTTGACATAATGTAGCCCTAAAATTTGCGTTAAATCAATTCCAAAAGCTGTATTAAAACTAACATTTGCCAGATAAAAGAGAGCATTTATAATTATCAGGTTCTTAACTACTGGCGTTAGAATTTTAAAATTTGTAGGTGAGTATTGTTGTTCATTCATTATTT
>JAKIYJ010000007.1 GCA_022708585.1 Bacteroidota bacterium | reverse complement strand
TTGCTTTTCTTTCAAATTCGGCCTGAGTATGTGCAATCCATGTTGCAGATTCAGGTAACTTGGATTCCTCTATACTAATCCCTTTTTTCTCAACATCATTTATGAATTTTCTTTTCAATTCCATCCCTTTATGAAGTTGATTAATAAAACGTTCTTTATCAAAATTAGTGTTCGTAATTGTCATAAAAAGACTCTCAATGATATATTTGTTTATCTCATCACTTTCAAATCCTTTTTCTCTTGCTTGTACTGAATAAGCAGACAATCCTTTTGTGAAATATATTAAAAGATCCTGCATTTGCGCTAAATCATCGGTTTTTCCACAAACCCCTTTAATTGTGCAGCCTGTTCCCCCGGCTGTTTCCTGGCATTGAAAACAAAACATACTCATTTTTTAAATTTTTAGGTTAATAAATTTATAATTTAATGTGTGTATTAACATAATTTTTGCAAACATAATAAATAAATTATTATGTTTATGTATTTAGGTACAAAAATACATAAATAATTTAATTTCTTTAAATTTTTTTTAAAATTATAATAATTAGTGTCTGTCCATAAAGTCAAGAGTTTGTTTCAGAATGTTCGAGTTCGAGGTTTCAATATTCTGAAAATTTGGAGTGTACTAAAGTACATAACTGATTTGAAGGCTGATAATAACGATGAAATTGGACATTATGGACAAACTCTAATTAGCATACAATTTTTGTATAAGTAAGAAAAGAATACGGGGCAATATTGTTATCATCTTTTTCGTAATCGTATTGTTCAATTAATTTCCATTCATTAAAATTAATTTGTGGCATAAATGCATCGCCTTTAAAGTTTTTATGAATACGAGTAAGATATATTTTTTGAGTTTTATCAATAAATTCAGTATATATTTTTTCGCCTCCGGCAATAAAAATTTCTTTTTCATTTTTACATATTTCAAATGTTTGTTGTACAGAATGAGATATATAACAGTCAGGAATAAGAAGATTTTCATTTTTTGACATAACAATAATTTTTCGTTCTGTGAGTTTTTTATCTAACGAAAAAAATGTTTTTCTTCCCATAATTACGTATTTATTCATGGTTAATTCTTTGAAATGTTTTAAATCATTTTTGATTAACCATGGAATTTTTCCTTTATATCCAATAACATCATTTGCAGCGGCAGCAACAATTATGGATATTATGGGCATTATTAATACAAGGTTTTGAATTTATTTACTAAAATTAATGTTGAATATTTTGAACTGTTTGAGGTTCATGTTTATATTTAAATAGAAACGCAAAAGCAATAGCCACTGCAAGTGAATATATTGAAAAAACAAACCATGAATCTGGCCAGCCGAAAGTGTCAACAACAAAACCAGCAATATAAGAACCGATAAATGCTCCAAACCCATTAGTCATAATCATAAATACTCCCTGAGCACTGGAACGAATATCAGGTGTTGTTTCTTTTTCAACAAATAAGGAGCCTGAGATATTAAAAAAATCGAAAGCCACCCCATAAACAATCATTGATAAAATAAGCAACCATACGCCATTACCGGGATTGCCTAATCCTAAAAATCCAAAGCGTAATACCCATGCCATCATTGAAATCAACATTACTTTTTTAATACCAAATCGGCGAAGGAAAAAAGGAATTAACAAAATACATAAAGTTTCAGAAATTTGAGAAAGAGATATTAATATATTGGCATGTTTAACACCGAAAGTGTCTTGAAATTCAGGAATACTACCAAAATGGTTTGTCAAATAATCATTAGCGTAGGCGTTTGTAATTTGGAGAGACATACCAAGCAGCATAGAAAAAATAAAAAAAATAGCCATTTTTTTTTGTTTAAACAAAGTAAAAGCGCGAAGTCCAAATGCATCTATCCAATTTTTTTTATCATGTGTTTTACTTATTGGGCAATCAGGCAATGTAAATGAATATAAACCCAATAATAAGCCCAGTGAACCTGACAAATACAGTTGATTGGGATTTGTGGTGAAGTTTAGTAGGTCAACTGTAATCATAGAAATAATAAAGCCAATTGTTCCAAACACACGGATGGGAGGGAATGTTTTAATTGTATCGTATCCATTTTTTGCAAGTGCGTTATATGCTACTGAATTTGAAAGAGCAATTGTTGGCATATAAAACATTACACTTAATAAAATCATTGTATATAAAGGTCCATATTTAACTTGTGGTGCAGCAATAAATAAAAAAATTGCTGCCACAATATGACAAATACCCAGAAGTTTCTGGGCAGGGATCCATTTGTCAGCAATTATTCCCATTATACCAGGCATAAACAATGACGCAATACCCATTGTTGCAAAGAAACTTCCGATTTGCAGTCCTGAAAAGTTAAGAGTACCACCCAGATAGCCACCAAGAGAAATAAGCCATGCCCCCCATACAGCGTATTGGAGGAAATTCATAATTATAAGTCGTAATTTAAGGTTCATTTTTTAAAAATTTTAGTTAGAATATTTATTTATTAAATTATGTTATTTTCTTTTATTTATTTCATCTCTTAATTTAGAGGCAAGTTCATAATTCTCATTTTCCACAGCTTCATCAAGCATTTTTTGTAATTGTTCAACAGATATAGATTTATACAAATTTTCTTCATTGTCTTCAACTTGTTTTTCATTAGATTCATTATTATCAATTTCTAAAATTTCTTCAGGCTCTCCTGCTGCTTCAAGAATTTCTTCATAGGTATATATTTGTGCATTAAAACGCAAAGCTAATGCAATAGCATCAGAGGTTCTGGAGTCAATTTCATAATTGTTTACACCATCATTAAAAATGATCAGTGAATAAAATACTCCTTCAATAAATTTATTAATAATAATTTCACTTATATTAACATTTAATGCCAGAGCAAAGTTTTTAAAAAGTTCATGAGTAAGAGGGCGACTGGTTTTCAAATTTTCTATTGCTATAACAATAGATTGAGCTTCAAAAGCCCCTATTATTATTCTTAATATTCTTCTTTTTGATTTTTTGGTAGATTCTTCAGCCAATGTTAAAACATATCCATGTGTTGAAGTTTTACTTGGTTCAACACGAGAAATTTCAAGCCTTATTTTATTTTTTTTCATATATTAAATTCTACCTTTTAAAGATTTATAACTATAAAATCTTTAAATAAGTATTTTGAAAATATATATAATGTGATTTTTCTTAAAAAGTTTAGCAATTTATAAATTTTATGCTTATAAAATATGTTTTTTATTAAAAAATTAAAGCAATATTTTTAAGAGACTGTCAATAATAATTTAATCAATATATTATTACATAAGTTGTTAATTAATATAGATGAGTTACGTTATTTTTAACATTAAAAAAAATCCTCTAAAAATAAAAATTTTAGAGGATTTTTTAAGATAATTTTTTTTAATATTCCCACAAAAATATTTCAAAATTAGTAATGTCATTTTTAATTCTTTCGGATTCCAATAACGCACCCAGGCCACTTTCATACTCAATTATTTCTCTGTCATAAACATTTTCTTCTCTAACTATGTAAGAACCAAAGAATCTTTTGAAAAAAACATCATCATATGACATTCTTTCAGCATCGTTGAAACGGTTAAACACTTCATATTGTGCAAGAATTTTTCTCGCTTCCGGGAAATAAACCCAAAATACTTGTTTCATCCCTTTATATTCTTCTTCACCAGTGTTGGGATTGGTGATATATAGATCTTTTATTAAACATAATCCCATAATACGAGCTTCCATTACAGATCTTTGTTTGTCAAAAAACCAATCTTCTCTTATAAGAATTTTTTTAACATCTTTTGCTGAAAATTCAGATTTTATATAAATTGTTGAATCTTCATCCGGGTTAGTAATTTTAGGGACAATTACAGAATCTGATACAGAATTGGCAGCAATAATTTGTTCAGCAGGGACAATAACAGAAAATTCTTCACTTTCATAAGCATTAAGTGTACCTTCAACAGTTATGGCATCCCATAAAATTTGAGCCAGAGATTTTCGTCCACGAGTTGGCCTTTCAGGATAATAAAAAGGATGATTTATTTTTTCTCTTAAATCAATGATTCTCCAGATTGTTTTGGACCAAAACACGTCAGCTTCTCTAACATGGGCGTAAGGAACCGGTTGACGATTAATGGTTTTTTCTTTAACCCATGGATAAGCAGTCGGTTGTTCCCCTGTGCCTAAAACTTGCTGAGCATTAACTTTTGTAATAATATTATTATTTATTATTAAGCCCGCCGCAAGTGTTAACAAAATAAATTTTATTTTTTTCATTTATTTGTATGTTTATTTTGTTTATAACTGTTAATCTTTCATTCCTTGACTTTATACAATATTTATTTGAAGTAATATGAAAAACTTATTTATTATTTATATAAAATTTTTTATAAAATTAATATTATTGTAATTTAAGAATAACAGAAGGTAAACTTCTTATACCGCCATCAGGACCCTTTGCTCTAATATTTTCAAAAAACAATTTTTGTCCGCTTTTAGCTTTATTTACCAATGCTAATGCACTTTCATTAAGTCTTGCACCACTGATAGGAACTTCTTTAATATAGGAACCTTCAAGTGTTGAAAAAGTAAAAGAAACAACATCATATCTAACACCTTCAAATAAAAAATCTTCAAGTGTTGCAACTACATAAGGAGCTGCCAATACCTGGCTTCTACCCACTATACCTCCTTTTACACCAGCAACAATTGGAATAGGGTCAGGAACTTTTTTGATTCTATATTCAAAAGTTCCCATCGAGCGTCTTTGTCCTCCCAATTCAGCACTAACATTAATGGTAGCCTTGGAACCTCCTGTAACTCTTACAGTATATTTACCACGCCCTGCTGATGAAATACTCCCACCTGTCATAGATACACTAACTTTTTCAGCCGGGATACCTGGAACTGAAACAGAAACAGGGTTATCAAGTCCAATATAAAAAACATTCATTTTTTCAGCTGAAACAGTAGCAGCAGGACGCCCAACGTTATATTCCCCATTAAAAGCATATTTTTTTTCGCCTCCTGATGGAGTAACAACTTTAATTATTCCACCGTACCTTTGCACTCCCTCAGATGTGGCAGGAATTTTAAGATATCCAACTCCATTATGAACCTCAATTGGTCTTGGGTTTCCAGAAACTGAATAAGTAGTAGAATCTGCACTTTCTCCCACTATAATTTCTGGATTTTGAGAAGTGTCAAAAGCAGCTACAAATATTTGTGCTTTAAATTCATCTCCAATAAGAACATAATTTGCATTAGGTACTACTTTTGCTGCTATTTGATTAAATTTAAAATCTTCCATACTTATTCCGGAAAAAAGCTGATTAACAATATCGTATTCAGCATTTCTAACATCGCCTATTAACTTATTAAGAATAACAATATCAGCAGATAAAATAGTATGATAAAAATTACTTTTTTCCCAACTTAGTTTTCCCTGTATAGGATTATCAATATCTTCTGTACTCAATCCAATTTTCTTTTCAAGTTCTGCCCTGTATTTTTCATCAACACAACTTAATATATTTTTTTTATATTCATTAATTTTATTCTTAAGTTTAAAACCATGACCACTTGAAGCATTATCTTTTTCACCAATAAAGAAAAAGGTAGGTTTATCAAAATTATCGTTTTTCTTGATTTGACGTAAATTTAAGGTTCTGGCTTCTTCAATTGGAACACCTTCTGTAATTGATATAACTTTATCTCTCATATCTTCTATATATGAAACCATTTCTTTAGAAAGTTCTCTTACTTTTTTTGCTTTTTCCCAATAAGGTCCTACTTTTCCTGGATTTAAGGTATATTGTTGTTCAAAAGCCGCATAACTTGCTTCAAGTTTTTTATTGAAGTTATTGTTTGTAGTAATCATTCCATCATTAACAATAATGAAAGCATCAATAATATCTTTGGAAACGTTCAAAGCCAGCATTGCTGTCAACACGAGATACATCATTCCTATCATTTTTTGCCGAGGAGTTTCGGTACAATTTGCTACACTCATAATATCAGTATTTTATCAATTCGACAATAGTAAAAAATTAATTAAGAAACAACATTACTAACATTCATTGCTGACAACATTCCCCCATAAACTTTATTTAATGCGGAAATTTGTTTAGTTAATGTATTGATTTCTTCTTTATATTTTTCGTTATTGTAAATAGTAGCGTTCAATCCTTCAAGTAATTTATCAATACTTTGGCTTACAGCATTAGTTTTACTTAATTGCTCATTAGTTCCTTTTAGATGCATTTCATATACTTCATTGAGAGCCTCAAGGTTTCTTGATATTTTTTTCAATTGTTCACTGTACGAAGCCCCGTCAATAGAAGAAAAATCTATTGCTTTAGCTGATTTGGCGAGATTTTCGGCTGATTGCGTATAGGTTTCACTTAATTTATTAACTGAATTTACTGCATTTTTTATACTTGCAATATATTCGTTGGTAGCATCAATATCTTTACTTATAGTTTGACTTAATTTATCATAAGTATCTGAAAATTTTCCAATAGAAGAAGAAGCTTGTTTAACATTATTCACAAAATCTTCGGAAACAATACTATCCTTATTAATTGCTTCAGAAGATTTTTTGAAAGATTGAGCAAGTTCACTGGCGGAAGAAGAAGCTTGTTTAACATTATTAATGTATTCGTCTGTAACAATAGTTGCTTTTGTGACGTCTGACAGTTTGGAAGTGGTTTCACTTAAATTTTTTAAACCACGTCCAAGACTTTCAATTAGTTCAGGACCGATTTTAGCCTCTTCAAGCATTTTGTCCAATTCTTGTGTTATTGTGCCAGATTTTTTTTCTATTTTACTTGTTTTACTTGTTTCATTTACTTCATCAGGATGGTATAATCCGGCTAATTCAGGATAAACAAGACTCCAATCAGGATCTACATGAGGTGGTTCAAAAGCGGAGAAGAAGAAAATAATTGCTTCTGTACCCAATCCGACAATAAGTATTTCTGATGCCATTGGATAGTGATTAATTTTAAAAAGTGCACCAATAACGACTACTGAGGCTCCCCAGCCATATAGTCTTGACATAAAAAGTTTCCAACCTTTTTTTCTTACTAATTCATTAATTCCCATAGTTTTAAAAATTTGATTAAATATTAAATTAAATTTGATTAATTGATTTATATGTATTAATTATATACATTCGATGATTGAGGGCCATCGCCCATTGAACGTCCCAGATATGTTTGAACACAACGAAAACCTATATAACATTTGGCAGTATCCTGGTATTCATATGTACGAGTGCTCGTTTGCATATAATACCCAATATCTTTCCAGGAACCACCTCTTATAACTTTTCTTTTCATAACAGAAGGATCATTGTTTTTAGCTTCATATTGATAGTCCATATTTAAATCATGGGTGAAATTATAAGCAGATTCATTAAATGCATTACTTGTCCATTCAGCAACATTACCAGCCATATCGTAAAGTCCGAAATCATTGGGAGCATAATGGGCCACAATAATAGTTTGAACACCACCATCATCAAGATAATTGCCTCTTAAAGGTTTATAGTTACCAAGAAAACATCCATTACTGTTTCTGATATATGGTCCACCCCATGGATAAGGACTTAAATCGAGCCCGCCACGTGCAGCCCATTCCCATTCGGATTCGGTTGGCAAGCGAAAATCATTTACTATTGTTTCTCCTTTTCTTTTTAAATAATTATTCATAAGTTGGGTTCTCCACACACAAAAAGCCCTTGCCTGTCTCCAACTGATGCCAACAACAGGATAATTGTCGTAAGCAGGATGCCAAAAGTAATTTTGTGTCATAGGTTCATTAAAAGAATAAGTATAATCATGTATCCATGATAAAGTATCAGGGTATATGTTTATTGTTTCTTTAATTACATAAACAGATCTGTCTTTTAAACCTTGAGGTCGATTTGCCAATGCTCCATTATCAGGATTAAAATTATCACCTTTAAATTGTTTTTTAGCAGCAGATTGATAATCAATTCGATAAAATTCGTAATTAAACTTACGTGTATCAAATTCTTTACGTCTGTAATATCTTTCATGTTCAGGTAAATACATAGCCGATAGTGCTTCTCTTTCTTCTTCACCGTTCCAATTTATTTTAGTTGACCAGTTTATGTATGGTGGATCAATAGGTTCACCGTACTGATCTTCTTCTATAAGATGCTCTTCAGGGTTAAGTTCACCTAACAGTATATGTGCCAGAGAATCTCTTACCCAAAAAACAAATTGCCTGTACTCATTATTTGTTATTTCTGTTTCATCCATATAAAAAGCTTGTACGGTAACTGTTTTGCTTTGAGCAGTAAGAGCATACGGTACATCCTGATCACTGGGCCCCATCACATAACTACCTGGTGGTATAAATAACATACCAAAGGGGATAGGTTGATACCATTCTTCTCTTCCCTGAACTCCAATGAGATTGCCATTGCCTGAGTATTTACACCCGCTCAGAACCATAGAAGCTAAAATAGCTGTAAATATTGAGAACCGTTTCATATTCTTTGTATTAGATTCGGTTATTATTATTATAAATTTTAATAACTTAAACGTAATATATATCTTTTTGTTTCAAGCATAACTATTTTATTATAAAAATCTAACAGTTTTGTGACTTGTAGGTACATAAGGTTTTTCAATTTTAAAACAATATTTAATAACTGCTTCAAATGTTCCATTACTTCTACCTTTTGCTCCAAGAGCAGATGTTGTAATATCATAGGATACACCACCAAGCAATCCTTTCACAGGATAATAACCCAGGAGGATAACAATAGCATCTTGAAGTCTGTAACTTAATCCTGCGTAAGCCATGTTTTTATATTTAACAAGACAATTTAAATCAAATTGTGTTGATGCAAAGTCTGATTTTATTAGTGTAGAAGGCAATATTTCAAAATCAGGATTATTAAGAACGTACTGATAGCCCGCTTCGAGGTAATAATGACGAGATAAAGAAGGTGTAGCCAATGAGTTGCCAACATCAAATTTTGTTTGAAGAATTTGAGTAGATGAGAGCCCTGCATAAAATTTATCAGGAATATTATAATATAATCCAAACATCATATCAGAAAGCATATCCTTTTCAATTTTTGAACTGTTTAGTAATGGATCATTAACATCAATAGGTCTAAATTTTGAAAAATCAATAGCTTTATTAAGAAAACCGACTTGAACTCCAATACCTAAAACACCAGGGCCAATTCCCCACAAATGATAAGAATAACCCAATTTAAGTCCTATATTATTTTCGAAGCCCAGTTTATCTTTCATTATTGAAACTCCAACACCACCGCGTAAAACTTTAACAGGTGCATTAATTGAAAAAAGCATAGTTTGTGGAGCAACTTTATCATCAGGTGCTGAAACGTCATTAAATCCCATCCATTGTGTTCTTGCAATAGCAGTGGCACAAATCATTTCTTCTATACCTGCATAACCCGGATTAACGCCCATATGATTAAACATATTATGGCTAAACTGTGCATCTTGTTGACTAAAAACATTTAGAGAAAAGATGCATATTAATAAAGCAGTAAATATTTTTCTCATCTCCATATATGGGAATTTGAATTATTCATTAATAAGGCGATAAAATAACAAAAAATAAATCAATTATGCAAATATTTAATAAAAACTTATGTTTATTTAGAATAAATTTAAATAATGATAATTAAAATTAAAAATATTACCAAACAAAATTATATAAATTAATGTCAATTACAACATTGAATTTACTCCAAAAAGTCATTTTATTTTGAATTATTTTTTTGTAAAGTAAATTAGAAATTTCATAGATAAATTAATTAATAATATAGATATATTTAATTAAAATTTTATAAACTTTTTAGAGTGGACTCACATAATAATTTTATTTTTTTAATATTCAAATTGTATTAATTTGCCCAATTTTTTATTTTCAATATTTTTACTACAATTTAATTTTTTGCATTTATACTGTAAAATATTAATAATTGTTGCAAAAATATTTTTATAATTTTTATGTTCAAAATGGTTCAGTCATTAAATGTATAAATATTTAAAATAACGCAACAAACTATTTTACAGTACAATAACACTTAAATAATAATAAATATTTTGCTATAATATAAATAAAATCTAAAAAAAAATTTTTTTATAATAATTTTTGGAACATCATCCATAAACGATCAGGAATATCATCATTACAAGCTATTTGATAATCTTTATATGAACAGGGTACCAGATAATGTCTTTTGTATTTATCAACATTATTTATTGAGCAGGGAATTTCCATCCACCATTGATTTGTAATATCATACTTATAAAAAATTATTTCATATTGATTATTTTTTATAGGGACTAAATATTTAATAAAATTTTCTTTATCGCGTTGAGGAATAATATGTTTGCGATTAACGAATCCGTCAATAAAATACCATAACATCTGGGCAGCGAGGTAGCTTGTAATATTGTTGTTATCAATAACAGGATTTATTTCATACAAGCCCAGAGATGATAATTTATCACTTAATCCAGCATATCGCATTATCTGGCAAGCCTCTTCGCCGTAAAAGCCATTTGGAGAAGCATTAACATTACCTGGTGCATCAGAATATCTTACAGCACTAATATCAAAACTTAACATATCTGCATTTCTTATCATTGGTTCTATGTCTTCCAAATCAGCTCTTGCAATACCAAGTCGACAGGAATCAAAATATAAATTTTTAAGGAGGGCAATAGCTTCTTTATCCACAAAATAAGTTTGATATCCTATATTAGTAAAATTAAAAAGATAGGAAGGTTGTTTAAGAATTATTGTATTAAGATGATTATCAGAGTTAAGTTCAGTTGAAGATTCTCCTATATCGAAACGGGAATCAATTGACACGACATTGATTATTTGTTTAAGGTTTTCATAAGCCAGGTAATTAGCCACGGTTAAATCATGGCTTCCACCTATAATTATAGGTAAAACATTTAAATTTATCAATTCTGTCAAAGATGATTTAAGAGCAAAATAAGTATCTTCGATATTATGTCCTGTAATGATATTTCCAAGATCAATTATTTCTATTTTCCAGTTGGAACCGGGAAATAAATTATAAAAAAATTGTCTGACAGTATCGGGAGCCAACGAACAACCTTTATTATTTAAAGTTCCTCGTTCTTCTTTAACTCCAATAAGTGCTATATTAACATTATTAGTATAATCAGGAAAATTATTTTTGTATGAAAAATATGTAATATTATTGCCTATTCTTTTATTATAATTATTTGACAATAATTCTATTTTTTCGTTTGGTTTAAAATAAACAGAAATATCCATTACGGAAATTATTTACTTTTTTTCTTTTTAACAGAAGTTTTACTTTTTTTTGTTTTATTTTCAATATTTTTAATAATTGTTTTACAATTTTCAATTGAAAGTGAGGCGGGGTCGGTTTCTTTTGGTATTTTATAATTTTTTCCTGTTTTTGCGATATAAGGTCCCCATCTACCTTTTAATATTTGCAAATCGGGTTCATCGGGGAAAACTTTAATTATTTTTTCTGAATCTTTTTTTCTTTTATCAAGAATAATTTCAATAGCGGTAGTTTCTTCAATTGTAAGAGGGTCATCGGTTTTGCGCAAGGAATAGTATTGCGAATTATGTTTAATATAGGGTCCAAAACGTCCCATTCCGATTACGAGTTCATATCCTTCAAAAGAGCCGATTTTTCTTGGGAAATTGAATAAAGACAATGCCTCATCAAGTGTGATAGTGTTAATTGATTGAGTTTTAAGCAAGCCAGCAAAGCGTGGTTTTTCTTCTCCTTCTGTATCTCCTATTTGAGCAACAGGGCCAAAACGTCCAATTTTAACATAAACATTTTTACCAGAAGCAGGATCAATCCCAAGCAAACGTTCTCCTGAAATTTTACCTGTATTAATAGTAGTTTTTTCAACAAGTGAATGGAATGGGTAATAAAATTCCTTAATCATTTCATTCCATATTTTCAATCCTTCTGCTATTTCATCAAATTGTTTTTCAACATTTGCTGTAAAATTATAGTCCATAACAACAGGGAAATGTTCCATCAAAAAATTATTGACAACAATTCCAATATCGGTAGGAGATAATTTGGCTTTTTCATAGCCGATATTTTCTTTTTTAATTTCTTCATTTATTTTGTTGTCGGGTGTAAGTTTCAAAGAAGAATAGAGTCGTTCATTTCCTTTTTTATCTTCAAGCACAACATAAGATCGTTTTTGTATAGTATCTATAATAGGTGCATAAGTAGAGGGGCGTCCGATGCCTAATTCTTCAAGTTTTTTAACAAGGCTGGCTTCGGTATAACGAGGTGGATGTTGAGTAAATTTTTGAACAGCAGTAATTTCTTTTTTTGTTAATATATCCCCGACAGACACTTTGGGGAGTATGGTTTCATTTTCTGTTTCATTGTCATCATCAGATGATTCAATGTATAATTTAAGGAAACCATCAAATTTAATTATTTCCCCTTTGGTAATAAATTTTTCATCAGAGTTGGAAATTCCTATTGAAATAGTAGTTTTTTCAAGTTTAGCGTCACTCATTTGTGAAGCCACAGTTCTTTTCCAGATGAGTTCATAAAGTTTTTTCTGGGCAGCATTACCTTCTATTTCTCTTTTATTCAGGTATGTTGGCCGTATAGCTTCATGAGCCTCTTGGGCTCCTTTAATTTTTGTAATATATTTACGAATCTGAACATATTGTTCGCCAAATTCATTAATTATTTTATCTTTGGCTTGTACAATAGCCACATCGGCAAGGTTAACAGAATCAGTACGCATATATGTAATTTTTCCTGCTTCATATAATTGTTGAGCAATTATCATAGTTTTTGAAACAGAAAATCCCAACTTGCGTGATGCTTCCTGTTGCAGAGTAGATGTAGTGAATGGAGGGGCAGGGGATCGCATTGCTGGTTTCACTTCTATTTCGGAAATAGAGAATTCGGCATCTTTGCATTTATTTAAAAATTTAATTGCTTCTTCTTTTGTGTTAAACTTTTGGTTTAATTCGGCAGAAATAATACTTTTTCCCTTTTTATTAGAAGAAGGCACCAAAAAAGTAGCAAAAACTCTATAAAATTCCTGTATTTTAAAATTCTGTATTTCTTCTTCTTTTTCGACAATAAGTCTAACCGCTACAGATTGGACTCGCCCGGCCGAAAGTTTGGGTTGCACTTTTTTCCATAGGACTGGTGAAAGTTCAAAGCCGACAAGCCTGTCAAGGACTCTTCGTGCCTGTTGAGCTTTAACCAAATTCATATTAATTTTTCTGGGATTTTCTATTGCTTGTATTATTGCATTTTTTGTAATTTCATGAAATGTTATTCTATGAAATTTGTTGGCTGGTAAATCGAGGGTTTCAACGAGGTGCCATGAAATAGCCTCTCCTTCGCGGTCTTCATCAGTAGCTAACCATACCATTCCTGCATCTTTAGCGTACTTTTTAAGTTCATTAATGATTTTAATTTTATTTTTATCTATTTCATAAATTGGTAAAAATTCTTTTTCTATATCAACGCCTAATTTTTTCATAGAGAGATCGCGTACATGCCCAAAACTTGATTTAACAGTATAATCTTTGCCTAAAAATTTTTCAATAGTTTTAGCTTTTGCAGGAGATTCAACAATAATAAGATTTTTTATCATCTGGTGTAAAATTTATCTGTTTCAAACATGTTTAATAAGCATCTGCAAAAAAACAAAAAAATATTATAAATTATATTTAATCTTTTATAATTTTTACAATTTTTAATGTAATTTGTTTATAATCAATTATTTAATAAAATAATAAATAGAAATGATAATACCAACAGCAACAACAATCCATCTAAATATTTCAGTATTTATTTTCTTGATAACCAATCCACCGCAAATACCTCCAATGATAGCGCAAATAGCCATTATTAACGCATAATACCAGTAAACATAGCCAGAAAAAATAAATAATATTGCGGCGGCGATGTTAACACATAATGAGATAGCTTGTTTTAAAGCATTAATTTTAGTTAAAGGCTGTTCTATATACAGACCAAGCACTGCTAATAAAATCACTCCAAGTCCAGCCCCAAAATACCCTCCGTATAAAGCAGCAGGAATAATTAAAATAATGGATAAAATTTTATTATAATAAGTTTTATCAGTATAATTTTTATATAAAAAAATTTTTTTAATATAAGGCTGAAAGGCTAATAATAAAGCACCAAACATTATTAAATAAGGTATAAGAAAAGTAAAAATTTTTTCATTGGTCGTAATTAATATTAAACCACCAGTAAGGCCACCTAAAAATCCAATTAATAGAAGCAACCAAATATTTTTGCCAGTAGTTTTTAAATCCGATAATTGAGCAACAGTACCGCCAAAATAGCCAGGACATAATGCAACAGTATTTGTTACATTAGCAGCAACAGGAGGAATTCCGAGAGCCGTCAATACAGGGAATGTAATCAAAGTTCCCCCGCCTGCAACGGCATTGACAAATCCGCCTAAAACAGCTGCCAATCCAGCATATATCAAGTCATTTTCCATTAAATGAATTGTTGTAGCAACTCAATGATTTTAAGTAAAATAGCAGTAAGTTAAAAACATTAGTATAATTTTGCAACGCAGTTTTTTAAATTAATTGATTTTATTTTTTCTTTTTTGAAAATGAAGTGAATCCCCTGGTTCATTATATGCTATTGTATCATTTGCAATAAGAATTCCGGCTTCAAGACATTTTTGACATTCATTATTTTCTTTATTTAAGCAAGGCTTATTCTCATATAAAAGATAATCGGTTCTGTATTGAATGGGGGTAATATTAGGCATTACAACATTAGCCCCTGCTTTTAAGGCTTTTTCACGACCTTGTTTATCAAGAGTTTGCATTGCAGTTGTAGCAGCAATGTTAATATCTTTCATCATAATTCTTAAAATAGCTATCATTTTAAGTGATAATAAAAACCTTTCCTTTTTAGAAAGAATCTGATCACGATATTGATTAAGAGGGGTATCTTTATGTTCAATATAAGGGCCCATTCCTACCATATCAATATCCATATCCCTGAAAAACTCCAAATCATCGGCAAGATGGTCAATAGTTTGAAAGGGTAATCCAATCATAACTCCTGTACCTACTTGATAATCCAACTTACGTAATAATTTAAGACAATTTAAACGATTGTCATAATTATGCAATTTGTTAGCAGGGTGAAGTTTAGAATATAATTCTCTATTTGATGTTTCAATTCTAAGTAAATAACGTGTAGCTCCTTTCTCTTTCCATATTTTATAGGTGTTTTCAAATTGTTCGCCTAATGAAAGTGTTACGCTTAATTTTCCATTCGAAATCTTCATAATATTTTCAAGCAGATAGGATATTTTTTGTTCAAAATCTTTATTCTGCTGTTCCCCTGATTGTATTACAATAGAAGCAAATCCATTGTTAAAAGCATATTTTGCACATTCCAATACTTCATCATCACTTAGTACATAGCGTTTCAATGTTTTGTTGCCCGCCCTTATGCCACAATAGTAGCAATTTTTGATACATTTATTAGAAAATTCAATTAATCCTCTGAAATACACTTTATTATCAACATATTTAGATTTAATTTCAGTTGCTTTACGAAATAAAATTTCACATTTATTTTCATTAGTTGATAATAATTTAACAATGTCGGAATGTGTAAAAAATTCTTTTTCTAATATATTATTTATGCTATTTTGCATTTAAATTTAAAATATAAATATAGTAGTTTATTTAAATAAATATTAAGACATATAACCCAATAATGTAGTTTAAATAAAAATAATTAATTAGAGTTTGTCCATAATGTCCGATTTCATCGTTATTCTCAGCCTTCAAATCAGTTATGTACTTTAGTACACTCCCGATTTTCAGGCTATCGAAACCTCGAACTCGAACATTCTGAAACAAACTCTTGACTTTATGAACAGACACTGATTTAATATATTATACCATTTTGAACAAAGGGTTTAATTGCTCTATCATAAATTCCTTGCATCCAGGCAATAGCCATTCCATAATTTGTAACAGGTATGCCTGCATTTATAGCCGGTCCTAATCTGTTTAAAATTTGTCGTTTGGTTAGTACGCAACCTCCACATTGGATAACAATAGCATATTCATTTATTTTATGAGGCAGTTTTGATAAACCTGAAACAACTTCATATTCCAGTTTTTTACCTGAAAATTTATTCAGCCAATGTGGAATTTTTATTCTTCCAATATCGTCACAAGTAACATAATGAGTGCAGGATTCTAAAATTAAAATTTTATCGCCATCTTTTAATTTTGATAGTTGTGGAGTACCTTTAAGGTAATTCTGGAAATCTCCTTTATTACGAGCAAGTATAATACTGAAACTTGTTAAAGGAATTTCGGGAGGAACTGCTGCATCTGCTTTTGCAAACACTTGACTGTCGGTAACAACCAAAGCAGGTTCAGGAGACATTCGCCTGATATAAGATTCAACTTCATGTTCTTTTAATACCACTGCTATACAATCATTATCCAGAATATCTCTTATTAATTGAACTTGGGGTAAAATAAGTCTTCCTTCGGGAGCTTCAAGATCAACTGGTGTTATAAGTACAACTGTATCTCCATACGAGAGTATGTCTCCTATAAGAGATTTAGTGTGATAGGCAGTTTCGGGCATAAGTTTATTTATTGCTTCAATAATAGCAGTAATATTAGGATTTTGAACAGTACTAAAAGGAATAATTTCAGCGTATCCTTCACTGACAAGTTGCCTTCTGAACTCGGGGGTTGATGGATTTATATCCTCTTTATTGTGAATAATTATATAAGGTATTTCGTTCTCTGAAAATTTACCTGTCATATTTCTTTCAACTTCATCAAATTGATTATTGCTTAATACCAAAATAGCCAGATCAATAATACGTAAGGTATCAAGAGTTTTATTTATCCTTTTTTTGCCCAGGTCACCAGTATCATCAATTCCTGCTGTATCAATTAAAACAGAGGGTCCAATACCAGGTATTTCTATTGATTTTTTTACTGGATCTGTTGTAGTACCAGCCTGTTCCGATACAATGGCAATATCCTGACCTGAAAGTACGTTAATAAGAGAACTTTTACCATTATTTCTTCTACCGTATATACCTATATGTGGTTTGGCATCTTTCCCTTTTGCCATAAAATTAATGTTTGCAGAATGACTTTGTAAAATTAAAAAAATAATTAACTGATACATACAATAAATATGTTATATGATTATGGGAAAATATTAAATTTGACAATTGATTTTAACTTGCCTAATTTTATAAAATTATGATAATAATTACTGGTGCAGCGGGTTTTATTGGCAGTTGCCTTGTTAATAAACTTAATAACAAAGGATTAAAAGAGTTAATACTTGTAGATGATTTTTCTAATGAACTGAAAAATAAAAATCTTAATCAAAAAGTTTTTGCTAAGAAAATTCATAGAAATGACCTTTTCTCGTGGTTATCTGATAATTATCAGTATATTGACTTTATTTTTCATCTTGGTGCCAGAACTGATACTACTGAATGTGATAAAAAAATATTTGATGAACTTAATTTCAATTATAGTTGTAATTTATGGAATCTGGCTACAATGTATAATATTCCTTTGGTTTATGCTTCTTCGGCTGCCACCTACGGGCTGGGAGAATTTGGATATAAAGACAGTCACGATATAGTTAAATACCTTAAACCTCTTAATCTTTATGGTGAATCTAAAAATAATTTCGACAAATGGGTATTATCTCAGGATAATACACCTCCTTTTTGG
>JAKIYJ010000129.1 GCA_022708585.1 Bacteroidota bacterium | reverse complement strand
CGGTGATTTTTCTTTTCGCCATTTTCTTTGTATGGCAGACAAAGAAAATGGCATAATTTTTTGATAAACAAATAAATTTCATAGATAAATTAATCAATAATATAGGTAAAATTAATTAAAATTTGATTTATAGACTTTTCGGATTAGAATTAGAGTGAACTCAAAGTTAAGATTTTTTAGCAATTGATTATATAATTTAACAAAAATTTAATAATGTTTTAAAAAAAATCAATTAAAACAACAAAAAATAACTATACTTTTGCACACCAAAAATTAAGTTAAAAAATATTATACTTTTTGAAAACCGAGTCTGCTCCGAAAAGTCATTTTTATTTTGAATTATTTTTTTTGATAAAATAAATTAAATTATAATGGTGAATTTTTGAATTTTTATATTTTTCGGAGTGGGTTCAAAGTTGAATTTTCATTTTTTTATAAAACAAATTTTTTAAAAAACATTATTGTTGTACAATAAAAAAAATAATTTACGTTTTTTTTAATAAACTTTACAAAAGTATTTTATAGGATATAATTATTTTATAATAAGTTATATACACAAAATTTAATTAAATAAAAACAAACAAATGAAATTTATCAGATTTTTTTCAACTATTTTACTATCAATATTTTGCTTTACATTATTTTCACAGGAACAGGTTTACAGGTTAACATTACAGGAATGTATAGATTATGCACTTCAACATAATAAAAGTTTACTTAATGCAAAAGATCAGGCAACTTCGGTTGAATATCAGATAAAGGAAACAAGAGCGCAGGGATTACCTCAAATTGATGGTAAAATAAACTATAATACATATTTTGATTATGAGCTGAATATTAACTTTGGGGATTCAGAAAGTTCAACATCGATTGATTATTCATTACTTGATGCGGGAGATAAGGAAATCATGAAATTATTCAGTGCTATGGCTTCCAGCACTTCAAGATCAATAGTTATGAATGATCAATGTAGTGGGAATGTTCAGGTTTCACAGTTAATATTCAGCGGGCAATATTTAATCGGATTACAAAGTGCTAAAATAGCCAGAAAACTTGCCAATCAGAATATTACACTTACCGAACTTGATATAAAGGAAAATATTATTAAAACTTATTATACTATTTTAGTAAGTGAACGAACATTAAATATAATTAATGAAAATATTGAAAATATGAATGAAATACTTTTGCATACAACAAATTTATATAAAAATGGTGTAGCAGAAGAAACCGACGTAGATCAATTGAATGTATTGGTGAGTCAACTAAAAAATTCTCAAAAGTCGCTTGAAAGAATGATTCAATTAAATTATAATCTTTTAAAGTTTCAGCTTGGTGTTGCCCCTGAAACCAGTATTGAACTTTCAGATAACCTGGATAATATAACTGGTAATATAAGTACAACTATATCAAGTGATTTTAACATTGGTAATAATATTAATTACCAGATGATGGAGACACAGGTCGAAATAAGCAAAAAACAATTAGAAGTTCATAATTGGAGTTATGCTCCTTCTCTTGTAGGTTTTTATAGTTATACCGAAAAATTTAAAACTACAGGATTTGATATGACACCCAATCATTTAGCCGGATTTTCTTTGAATGTACCTATTTTCTCGAGTGGATTAAGAAAGGCAAAGGTTTCAGAAGCAAAGATTGACTATGAAATAGCCAAACGTAAAAAAGAAATGTTGGAAGACCAACTTAAAACACAACATAAACAATTACTTTATAGTTTTTATAATGCGGTTGAAAATTATAATACTCAAAAAGAAAATATAATTGTAGCAAAAAGAGTTTTAAAAAGTATGGAAAATAAATATAAACAGGGACTTATTTCGAGTCTCGATTTTGTTCAGGCCAATAATAATTATTTATCGGCTGAAAATAATTATTTATCAGCTGTATTAACATTGCTTCAAGCACAAACATCTTTGAACAAACTTTATAATAATTTATAATAATATCAAAAACATTAATTTATCACTATGAAAAGGACATCGTGGATTTTTTTTGCAGTTTTAACTATTATCAGTGCATCTTGTAATAGATCCAAAAACGAACAAAAAACTGTAAACAATAATAATATAGATACAACAGTTTATCCAGTGAAAGTAATTCCCCTGGAAAAACAAAAAGTTACAATAAACGTACATTATACAGCCAATTTGGTGGCTTTTGAAGAAGTAAACTATGCACCAGCATCACCTGGTAGAATTGAAGAAATTTATGTAGAGATTGGCAATAAAGTTAGTAAGGGCAGCATAATTGCTCAAATGGACAGAACACAGCTAATACAGGCAGAAGAACAGTTTCAAACTGCTAAATCCAATTTTTTAAGAATGGATACTCTTTACAAACTTAACAGTATCTCGAAACTGCAATATGAAACTGTAAAAACTCAATATGAAGTATCAAAAGCCAGCGTAGAGTTTTTGAGAAAAAATACTACTTTATATTCGCCTATTAATGGTGTTATTACAGGCAAATATTTTGAAAATGGTGAACTTTATGCTGGAGTTCCAAATACTGCTGCTGGTAAAGCTGCAATAGTAACTATTATGCAAATTGACCCGCTTAAAGCTATTATCAATCTACCAGAACGTTATTATCCTCTGATGAAAAAAGAAATTGAAGCACTTGCCCAGGTTGATATTTTCCCAGATAAGGAATTTAAAGCAAAGGTATATAAAATTTATCCCACAGTTAACTCTTCTACAAGAACTTTCCCAGTTGAACTTACTATTAATAATAGTAATGAAATTTTAAGACCCGGAATGTTTGCAAGAATCTCTATGAACCTGGGAGAAGCAAAATCTTTGTTAGTCCCTGCAAATGCACTTGTAAAACAGGAAGGAACAAATAATTTCTATATCTTTCTGGCTCAAGAAAACAATACAGCTGATAAAATAATTGTTGAAACCGGTTCAAGATATGATGATAAAATTGAAATAATATCTGATAAAGTTGAAGAAGGTGATAAAATCATTGTTACCGGCCAGGACAGATTATTTAAAGGTTCTCGGATTTCTATTGTAAAATAACACATTTTTTTGTAATATTTTTTTGATTAATTGAGATTTTAAATTTATATATATATGAGTATCTACGGAAGTGCTGTAAAAAAACCTATTACTACCATAATGATATTTGCAGCAGTAATTGTTTTTGGGTTATTTTCTTTAACAAAATTACCTGTTGATTTATTCCCGGAAATTGAATACCCTGCAATAATGGTATTTACAAGTTATGTTGGAGCAAATGCATCTGATATAGAAACCAATATATCAGAGCCATTAGAAAATGCGCTTAATTCTGTTAATAAACTTAAAGATATTTCTTCAATATCGAAAGAAAATATTTCAATAATAGTACTTGAATTTGAATTTGGGACTGACCTTGATGCCGCCGCCAATGATATAAGAGATATATTGTCGGTGTATTCCTCTCGTTTGCCTGAAAATGCTGAAAATCCCACTTTGTTCAAATTCAGCAGTACTATGATGCCTATTATGTTCTGTGCTATTACTGCTGATGAAAGTTATCAGGGACTTGAAAAAGAATTGGAAAAAAATCTGGTTAACCCATTGAAACGAATAGATGGTATAGGCACCATATCGCTTGTTGGGACCCCTAAGCGTGAAGTAGCAGTTAATATAGACCCGTTGAAAATGGAAGCTTATAATCTTACAATAGAACAGATAGGAAATGTTATAAAATCTGAGAATCTCGATATGCCACTGGGTAATGTAGAAATGGGAAAAATTAATTATCCTTTGCGGGTCCAGGGTGAATTTGAAACAAGCGACGAGATTAAAAATATTGTAATTGGTAATTATCAAGGTAAAACAATATATCTAAAAGATGTTGCAGTAGTTAATGATTCACTTCGTAAAATGACAGTTGATGAAAAAATTAATGGAGAAACTGGTATCAGAATGATGGTTATGAAACAATCTGGTGCAAATACAGTTCAAGTTGCCAGACAAATCAATGAACAAATACCTAAACTTTTAAAAAACCTG
>JAKIYJ010000128.1 GCA_022708585.1 Bacteroidota bacterium | reverse complement strand
TGAAATTCAACCTGTTGAAGTTTTACACTACAAGTTACCGATTTTTGGTTATCGTATAGGAAACCTTGCGTATATTACCGATGCAAGTTATATATCAGACAATGAAAAAAACAAAATTAAAGATGTTAAAATTTTGATTGTTAATGCATTAAGACATAAAAAACATTATTCACATTTTAATGTAGAAGAAGCACTGGAATTAATTTCTGAAATTAATCCACAATCGGCTTATTTAACTCATTTAAGTCATCAAATTGGCTTAACCAGTGAACTTGAAAAAGAACTGCCTTCAAATGTTCATGTAGCTTATGATGGCTTACAAATAGAATGTTAACCAGATAATAAATATTAAAAATATATCAGACTTTTTTCACTCTTTTTAAATCAAGAAGATTAAGAGGATTACCGCCAAGGTTTATAATATTTTTTTTCACAAAACGAAGTACTTGATCGTAATACAGTACCACAACAGGAGATTCTTCAACTATTATTTTATCCATTTGTTTATATAATTCAAATCTGATACTGTCGTTGACTTCGAATCTTGCTTTTTCAAACAATTCATCGAATTTTTTGTTACTAAAATGAGTATAGTTAGAGCCTTGGGGACAAAAATTTTTGCTATAAAACAACATAAGATAATTTTCAGCATCAGGATAATCTGCGATCCATGAACCTCTGAAAAAAGGTATTTCGGTTTTGGCTATCATACTTCTGAGAGTGGCGGCTTGATTAATTTCTATTTTAAGATTAATGCCAATATTTGCAAGTTGGTGTTGAATAAATTCACATATATCAAGATATGAAGAAGTGGTATAAAGTGTAATATCAGGTAACCCAATGCCATTGGGATAACCAGCTTCACTGAGTAAGTTTCGTGCTTTATCGGGATTATAACTATAGCCTTGTAAAGTACTGTCGTAGCCAGGCAACCCCTGAGGGATAAAACCATTTATACCAGGTTTGCCTGTATTATTTCGTAAATAACGTATCATTTTAGCCCTGTCAAAACCATAATTAATAGCTTGCCTGACACGTTTATCAAGTAAAGGATTTTTTTTAACATTATTTTTATTATTATTATCAATCAGGAAGCCGAGATATTCTGTATTAAGATATGGTTGTGAAATAATTGTTATACTTTGCTGGTATTTGGGATTAAGTTTACCATTACGAGTTAAAATTTCATCTTTATAAGAAGCATCAATACCCGAAATTATGTCGATATTTCCTTTAATAAATTCGAGAAAAGCAGTTTGTTTATCGACAATGAAAGAAACAGCAATGGCATCAAGATATGGCAATTTATTATCACCTTCATATTCAAAATAATTTTCATTTTTTACCAAAACCAGTTTAACCCCTTCTTTCCATAATTTGAGTTGAAAAGGACCAGTACCAACAGGATTTTTTCGAAAATTTTTTCCATAATATTCAACTGCTTCTTTTGGAATAACTGAACAATACTGCATGGCAAGAACAGAAATAAAAGGTGGAAAAGGATTGGCAAGTTGAATAACGAGAGTGGTATCATCAACTGCTTTTATTGACAATTCATTATTATTACGTGCAACGTGCTCCATTGTCCAAGCACCAGGAGATGCCAGTTCAGGATTTGCAAGTCTTTTAAGACTGTATTCAAAATCAGATGCAACTACATGCCGTCCCTTGCCATTTTTAAAAATATTATTATCATGAAAAAAAACATCATTTCGAAGATGAAAAACATAGGTCCTGGCATCAGGAAAAACTTCCCATTTTTTTGATATACAGGGTTTTACATTTAGGTTTTCATCTAATTGTACAAGGCTATTATACAATTGATTACAAATCCAGGTGTGAGATTGATCTTTTGCAAAAGCAGGGTCAAGCGTAAGTATACCAGATGATTCGTTATATTTGAAAACTTTTTTTGAAGAGTTATTATTATTATTATCAGGATTACAAGAAGTAAAAAATATCAAAAAATACAAAAAAACTAAAAAAATCTTACTCTTTGAAATTGAACATTTCATCTATAAATTTTACTAATTTGCTTGTAATAATATAAGTCTAATTATAAAAATTACAATTTTATATATATTATTTAATTAACAATATATATTTTTTTATTTTAATTTAGTACAATCAACATAATTAGGACCCTTTTTAGCTATCCATGCATCTTTATATCCTAGTTCTATTATTTGTTTTTTGTATTCATAAGCACTTTGATAATCTGAGAAAGTGCCTGATATATATCTATTTATGCCGTCTTTGCCCTTACATAAATAAACATTATTATTAAAAACAGTTAAATCAGATTGTTTTATCTTTCCTATTGCAAACTGTACATAAAAATTATTTTCAATAAAAGATTCATTTTTAACAATGGCATTGGGGGCGTCAGGTTGCTCTTGTTTTATATCAGTAATTTTATTTTCAGGTTTATCAACAGTTTTAGGTGCATAGGATATGGATTTGGGCATTTCTGATATTTTCATAACTTCCTGTTTTGAAACAGTATCAATTTGATATTTAATAATATTTTTTTCATTGCATGATTGAATTTTATTTTGCAAAGTATCGGTTTTCTCTATATAAAGGGGATTAATATTTTGTATTTCATTCACCTTTAATTTCTTATCAGGAGTTTGCATAATTTTACTATTAGAGTTAATATCAGATTGTTGATTTGGTAAAATATTTTGTGAAGTACAAGATTGTATATTTGCCAGGGATTTTAATGCATTTTTGCAAATATAAATATGTTCATCAACTTCTGCAAGTTGACTTTGATATTTGTGTGAAACAAGATATGTTTTGAATTTTTCATAGGAAGCAATTGCTTTTTCATATTCACCAAAATATTCATAAGCCTGTCCTAAAAAATACAATGTATGTACAGGTGCGGCAGTTTGCTTATAATTATTAACATAATTAGTTTTTATATTAGTAGAAGACATTTCTAAAAAAGGTATAGCAAGTTCTTTATTTTTGGAAGAATAAAAACAGGAAAGTCCTATTAAGAACTTGTAGTTCATATTATCTGGATTTTTAGCTGATAAATCGAGTAAAATTGGCAATGCACCATCATAATTTTTTTTATCAAATAATTTCATTGCTTCTTTATATTTTTTACGATTATCATCATTTTTACCATTACTAATAGCTGATAATTGTAAAGTAAATAATACAATTATCAAAAATGTGAATATTTTTTTCATATAAATATGTAATTTAAATCGATTAATATAGGAATTTTTATATTTAATAAATTATTTTGATTTTTTTTTGTGATTGTTAATATGGAGGTATAATCTGGGTTCAGTACCATTTAAAAGGCGTATAATATTATTACGATGTGTTATTAATACAGATATTGCAGCAACAATAGCAAAACCAACATGATAAATATCGTTATAGCGGCCAAAAATAAGGCAAAGCCAGGGGAAGCTCACTGCTGCTATCACAGAACTTATAGAAACAATTTGAGTAAATAAAAATACAATTATAAATACGCCAATAGCCAATAATATAGGTAATGGCATCAAAGCAAATATAGCTCCCATAAACGTTGCTATACCTTTGCCCCCTTTAAATTTAGCAAATACAGGGAAAATATGACCCACAACAGCCAGAATTGCCAGAGTAAATCTATAAATCATTAATAAATTATCGTTGCTTAATTCTGGAACAAAAATTTTCGATAGCATAACAGCCAGAAAGCCTTTTGAACAATCAATAATCAAAACTAACAAGCCATTTTTCAATCCCAATGTTCTTATTGCATTTGTTGTCCCGGCATTCCCACTTCCAAAGTTCCTGACATCAATACCTTTTACAGATTTACCTATCCACACAGCAGAAGGTATAGATCCTAATAAATAAGCAATAATCAATAATAACAAAGTTAAAAACATTGTATCAGAAATTATTATAATGCAAATTTATATATTTTTTTTAATTTAATCTACCTGAATATAATATTAAAAATTGATAACTGTATTTATTCTGAATTTATTGTTTGAGCCACCTATGAAAAGTCATTTTTATTTTGAATTATTTTTTGATAAAATAAATGGCTCTATTTTAAAATAATGTTGTTAAAAAACCTTCTCGTCCTCATTCGTAACGAGGATG
>JAKIYJ010000127.1 GCA_022708585.1 Bacteroidota bacterium | reverse complement strand
TTTTTTTTTCAATGCCATCGAAGGCGCCGCCACAGATAAACAGAATATTCTGGGTGTTAATCTGTATCATTTTTTGTTCTGGGTGTTTACGACCACCGTAAGGAGGTACTGAGACCACAGAGCCTTCAAGGAGTTTAAGCAAAGCCTGTTGTACTCCTTCGCCTGATACATCTCTTGTTATAGAGGGATTATCACTTTTACGGGCTATTTTATCAATTTCGTCAATAAAAACAATACCACGTTCAGCAGCAGGTACATTATAGTCAGCAACCTGTAATAATCTTGACAGCACACTTTCAACGTCTTCGCCAACGTATCCGGCTTCGGTAAGTACGGTAGCATCTGCTATACAAAATGGCACATTAAGAAATTTAGCTATTGTTCTTGCAATTAGAGTTTTACCAGTACCAGTCTCACCTACCAATAAAATATTTGATTTTTCAATTTCAACGTCATCATTATGGGTTCTATCTTTTTTAATGGCATAATTTATTCTTTTGTAATGATTATATACAGCAACAGAAATAACTTTTTTGGCTTCATCTTGCCCAATTACATATTGGTCGAGATATTTTTTTATTTCGTAAGGTTTAAATAAATTATAGGAAATAATATTTTTATCAGTTTTAGCCGATTGTTCTTCCATAATAATAGCCTGTGCCTGCATAACGCATGCATCGCATATATATGCATCAATGCCCGATATAAGCATATTTGTATCCTTACTTTCCCGTCCACAAAATGAACAACGTTTTACATCTTTGGCCATGTAGAAAATAAATATTTGTCAGTTATTATTTATTAACATTTTTATTCAGTACTTCATCAATTATTCCATAATCTTTTGCTTCATTAGCTATCATCCAGTAGTCACGGTCTGAGTCTCTCCATACTTTGTCAAAATCTTGTTTAGTATGAAAGGAGATTATTTCATAGAGTTCTTTTTTCAGTTTTTGTATTTCGCGTGCAGTAATTTCAATTTCCGAAGCCTGTCCATAAGCACTGCCCATTGGTTGATGTATCATAACTCGTGAATGTTTAAGGGCAGAACGTTTGCCTTCTTTACCTGCACATAAAATCACTGCTCCCATTGAAGCAGCTATACCTGTGCAAATTGTTGCAATATCCGGTTGTATATACTGCATTGTATCATATATTCCCAAACCGGCATATATTGAACCACCAGGAGTATTGAGATAAATCTGTATATCTTTTTTTCGGTCCACCGATTCAAGAAAAAGTAATTGTGCCTGAATAATATTGGCAACTTCATCAGATATTTCAGTACCAAGAAAAATAATGCGGTCCATCATAAGTCGGGAAAAAACATCAAGTGAAACAGCATTCAACTGACGTTCTTCAATAATATAGGGAGAAACACTATTATTAAATTTTGATGTGTATTGATGTAAATTAAGACTGCTAATTCCCAAATGTTTAACAGCATACTTATTAAATTCATTATTATTGTCCATAAAAATATTTATTAAATAAAAGAATCAATTAGTTTCTTTAACAAAATTATCATATTCTTCATAAGTAACTTCTTTTTCAATAATATTTAAAGAAGTCATAAATAAATCATATATTTTATCTTTTATAATTGTTTGCCTTATTTTATTTGCTTCTTCTTTATTATTTATAACTTTTTCAGCCAAATTATTAATGACAGACAAAATTTCTTTATCTTCTGATGCATCTTTTCCCATACGATGTTTATAATCATTCATATAAATATTTATTATATAATTTTTTATTTCCTCATGTGTAACTTCAATGTTATACGATGAAATTATCTTGTCTTCTATAAAGTTTGTTTTAATAGCGTCGGCATACACAAGATATTCATTATCAAAAGTTTCAATATTTATATCTTTTTCAGAGTTGGTTTTAAGCCACAATTTCAGAAAATCATCAGGAAGATTGAATTTTATTTCCTTTTTCAAGGTTTCATAAACCTGATTAATAAAATGTTGTTTAGTTGTGTTTTCATAATTTTTTGTTATATCGGCACGAACAAGTTCTTTAAATTCTTCCTCGGAATTAA
The DNA here is from genome assembly GCA_022708585.1 of Bacteroidota bacterium. GTDB lineage: Bacteria > Bacteroidota > Bacteroidia > Bacteroidales > JAKIYJ01 > JAKIYJ01. Next base: position 2,142 of record JAKIYJ010000127.1, on the reverse strand, counting down.
CAATTTTGTCAGGATATATTTTTTTAAATAATTCCTGATCAATATCAAGGGGAATAATATCTTCAATAGCAGTTATTACAAATTTAAACGAAGAATTTAATGTTTCTGCTTTTTCGTTTGAAATTTTAAACATTCTTTCAATTTCAGAAATATTTCCCATAGCATTTTTAGGATTGAATATTATTTCGTCTCCTGTTTTTTTACCAATAAATAAATCTTTATCATTTACAAGAAATTTTGGTAAAAGCATTGAATTGCCTGTAATACCATTTTCTTTAACAGTATTATTTTCGTCCAGTTCTAAATAATCGAAGAAAATCAGATTAGATTCTTCTGAAATTTCAGGATTAACGATGGTTCCGTAATATTTGCGTAATCTATTAATTTGTTCTTCTACTTTATTATCATCAACAATAATTTTATATTTTGTTATTTCGGGCATAGAAGACAGGTCGACATCAAATTTTGGAACAAAACCTATTTGAAAAGAGAAATCTATATCACTAATATTAGTCCAATCAATAACTGCATTATCATTTAACAAAATAGGGGAACCAATGATATCCAAATTATTCTGCTCAACATAATTATTAATAGTTTCAGTTACAATTGAATTTACTTCATCAACAATGGTTGATTCTTCAAACTTTTTTTTCACAATAGAAAAAGGAACTTTTCCCTGTCTAAATCCAGGCATAGTATATTTTTTTTGAATATTTTTAAGCTCTTTTTCTACCTTTTGAGAATAATCGTCAATAGACAGTTCAATTTTAATTATTGCAGTTAATTCTCCCGTATCGGTTCTGGTAATATTCATCAATAAATAAGTTTAAGTTTATATATGTTAACAATTGAATATGTTAATAGTCAGACAGATTGATTTATAAATTATAAATTAGATTGCAAAATTATGCAATTTTTTGAATAAAAGGAACAATCATTCAAAAAGGGGTATTTCTTTTTTTGAGGTGCTAAATAAAAATTTATTCCCCAAATGATAAAAATATGAAAAAATTGTTGTAAAATTATTAGTCAAATTAGTCAATTGACAGGTAATTTCTTTTCCTGATTTTTCTTTCATAGTTAAAACTCTTCTTTGGACTATATTTTTATATAATAATAATGTATCACCTTTCTGCCTTATTTTTCCAGTAAAGTAAATATGTTTCGGTTTTGTTTTCAGTCTTTGTTCATATTTTTGTTGAGATAAATTAGAGTTATACTTTTCACTGCGTTTATCACTGTTTTGTTTTAGTTTGCGACAAACTGCCACTTATATTTTCCAATAATTTTAGCAATATCACTTTGCGAAAAATTTTGTTGTTTCATTACGCTAATTCTGTATCTTTGTTTTATAGTTAAATGTTTTATAATGCTGTTTTTTAAGGGGAGAGAGGCAAAATTAAACTTTATCCGTCAAGAGATAAAGGGAAAAAATTTTTTCTCTTTTGTGTTGAAAAAATAATTTCTTTACTTCTTATTCTCCCTTAAAAAGTTGCATTAATTATTTGAATTTAGGAAGTGATTAAAAATTATTATGATATTTTGGGGGTATTATCTGATGCTACTTCAGATGAAATAAGAAAGGCATACAGGGAAAAAGCCAAACTGATACATCCAGATATTACAGGAAACAATAATGATAGAATTGCTTTTCAAATTCTAAATGAAGCTTATCATGTACTTATTGATGAAGATAGACGACGTGGATATGACTTTCTTTATAAATTGAGTAAATATGAGGAAGAAAAAAATTATGAAGATTATTATAAAAAATATGGTATATCCAGCAAAAATGCCTATTATTATAGTGCTGAAAAACAACCATCTCACATAAACACAAATATTAAAAACCGCCGCCATAACAGATATATTAAAACAATGTTGGATACTTATGCTTTTTATTTTTTTCTGACACTGGGCATAACAGGAATAGTCCTCGGAACAATTGATTTATTTACTAAATTATGGAATGAAAATCACGCTTATGGAGGTATACTTTTCGGAGTTACATTTACTACTTTTTTAATTATAGGATGGAAAATTTTAAATAAAAAATAATATATGAATCTGCTCCGAAAAGTCATTTTTTATTTTGAATTATTTTTTTTTGATGGCTCTATTCAATAAAGATGTTGCAAT
>JAKIYJ010000126.1 GCA_022708585.1 Bacteroidota bacterium | reverse complement strand
GAAATCAGTAAAGAACTTCGTCAGTTTATAATTGATGTTATTAGTAATAACCCAGGACATTTAGGAGCAAGTTTAGGTGTTGTTGAACTTACCGTTGCACTTCATTTTGTATTTAATGCCCCCGAAGATAAAATAGTATGGGATGTTGGTCATCAAGCGTATGCGCATAAAATATTAACAGGAAGACGTGAGCGTTTTTACACTAATAGAAAATATAATGGTATAAGTGGATTTCCTAAAATGGAAGAAAGTATTTATGATGCTTTTGGAACAGGGCATAGCTCTACATCAATTTCTGCAGCTTTAGGGATGGCAATTGCATCGGGCTTAACAGGGAACAAAACGAGACAACATATTGCAGTTATTGGTGATGGAGGAATGACCGGAGGTATGGCTTTTGAAGCACTTAACCACGCTGGAGTTTCAAAAACCAATCTGCTTGTTATTTTGAACGATAATGGTATTGCTATTGATGAAAATGTGGGTGGATTAAAGGAATACTTAACCGATATAACAACCTCAAGAACATATAATAAAATAAAGGATGATGTTTGGAAAATGATGTCGGGTATGGAACGTGCCAGACGAATAATACAAAAAATTCAAAACGCCGTTAAAGTTACACTTTTTCGACAAACTAATATTTTTGAGGCATTAGGCTTTAGATATTTCGGACCTATTGACGGGCATGATATTCCAAGATTAGTAAAAGTTTTAGAAGACCTTAAAAACATACCTGGCCCCAAACTACTCCATGTAATTACTACAAAAGGGAAAGGGCTAAAGCAAGCAGAAGAACAACAGACCAAATATCATGCACCAGGACTGTTTGATCCCGATACTGGCGAAACTATTGAAAGTAAAGTAAAAAGTAAATTCCCTACTTATCAAACTGTTTTTGGAGAAACTATTCTGGAACTTGCAAGCCAAGATGAACGTATTGTAGGAATAACACCTGCTATGGCATCAGGCTGTTCGCTTAATATTATGATGGCAAAGCTACCACAAAGAACCTTTGATGTTGGTATTGCCGAACAACATGCAGTTACTTTTTCAGCAGGCTTAGCCTCTCAAGGTCTTATACCTTTTTGCAATATTTATTCTACGTTTATGCAAAGAGCTTTTGACCAAATAATTCACGATGTAGCATTACAAAAACTACCTGTTGTTTTTTGCTTAGACAGAGCAGGATTGGTAGGCGAAGATGGGGCAACTCATCACGGTGCATTCGACCTATCATATCTTAATCTTATACCCAATGTTGTAATTTCTTCTCCTTCAAACGAAGAAGAATTCAGAAATTTGATGTATACTGCTATGCTATATAAAAAATCTCCTTTTTTTATTAGATATCCAAGAGGTAACGGTGTTTTAGAAAGATGGAGAACACCTTTTAAACTTATTGAAGTAGGCAAAGGCAGACAAGTCAGAACAGGTACTGATATTGCTTTTATTACATTAGGACCAATATGTAACGTTGTTTATGAAGTATGTAGTTTGTTAGAAACTAACTCCTATAATTGCGCTCTTTATGATATGAGATTTTTAAAACCTATTGACAAAGAATTATTACACGAAATATGTAAACAATTTAAATATGTTATAACTGTTGAAGATGGTACTATAACTGGTGGTTTAGGTTCTGCAGTTATTGAATTTATAAATGATAATAATTACATTACAAAAGTTAAAAGAATTGGTATCCCCCCCGACAAATTTATTTCACATGGTTGCTTATCTGAACTTCACAAAGAATGCGGTTTTGATATTGACGGAATTCTAAAAGAAGCCTTGAATTTACTTAGAAATATTAACAAAGAAAATATTTTAAAAATTGCGAGATAATTTTTTTAATAAATAAAATAATCTTCCACTTCGCCTGTATTAGGTATTATAAAACCTTTTGTTTTATTTCTGTATTCATCAAATAACATATTATTTCCTAATTTTTCGTACACTTTCGACAGATTATTATTAATTAACGCGAGCCTCTTAATAGCAATTTCAGATTTATCATCGTCCAATATAAGAATTGCACGATTAAAATATTTAACAGATTTTTTAGATTTATTAGATAAATGCATTGACCAAGCATAATTATTAATAGTTAAAGCATAAATTCGATTAAGCAACATTTTCATATCATCGTTTTGGGAAATATATTTTTTCTGAATTTTAATAGCCTTAGCAAATTCCTTAGAAGCTGTTTTGTATTCTTTCATTTCGATATATTGCCAGCAGGCATTATTTAAAGAAGCCATCATAGCAATAGCATGATTTGTTTTTTTATAATGGATATAAGCATTTTGATATTCTGTAATAGCATCATTAAAATTTTGCTGATTTGATTTGAATTTACCTGAAATATAATAAGCATCGGCAATATACTTATGCTGATTAATATTTTTTGAAAGTAGTAACGACATATTCAAAAAACTGCTTGAAGCCATAAAATCGTATTTATTAAATAGTTCAACAGATTTTTTATTCCATTCAGCGAGAATATTTTTATGATTTTCAATATCTGATAAACTAATAGCGGAGTCAATATCACTTTGAACTTTAAAATACAATAATTTTTCATACAATGTTGATGGAGCTAAAGGCGTGCTTTTTCTGAGCCATTCAACATATATATTAAAAATCATATTTTTTTGCCCTGAATATTTGCGAGGATTTTCGCTAATATATTCCAAAAAATGCAATAAATCGCCTGTAGTACTTAATTGAATGGCATCGTAAATGCTTTTATTTTTAAACCTGCCATCATTAATAAACTCTTTAGTATAATTGTCTTTTAATAAAACAGATGATTTTTTGATTTCATTGATGCAAATATTCAGCAAAGAATTTTCCTTATTTTTATTATCATTATAAAAAATATCATTAAATCTATAAAAATTATTATTATCATAATCAGACAAATAAATATTTAAAGCTGCGAGTTTATAAAAAATACTATTATAATTATTGGGTCTATTAACCTTTACTTCAACAAAATCGCCAGGCCATACTCTTTTTTGAGTATTTTTAGGTTCATACATACCAATTGTAACATTAATTTGATTATCGGTAATAGTTTTAATTCCCAATTTCAATATCTCTTCCTGGGGTTTTTTCGTCATATTTTCCAAAAACTCTTCCTCTATAATTCTTATTAATTTCGGGAAAGTTATCACCCGAAATAACAACATCGCAGGAATCGCCGTAAATAACTTTTACAACAGAAACAGTAAGCAAAACAGTGTTAATTTCTTGTTGAGTTTGTGAATATTGAAAATTTGTTAAAAACAAAAGCAAACAAACAGAACATATAAATCTTGTCAACATATTTAAATTTTTAAATAAAATTATTTAAACAAAGATACAATTTATGCAATAAAACACAATAAAAAAACACACTAAAATAAAACACAATTTTCGATTTTGAATTTTCGATTTCAGATTGACAATTAACGATTTTATTGATTAATAATATATTTTTTTCTTTTAACATTCAACTTTTTTCTTTTAACATTCAACTTTATAAAACATTATGAACTTTATTAACTAATAATATTGTTTTACAGATTGAATTATTATCTTTGTTAATTAAATATTTTATTAGATGAAGCTTAATATATGTAAAATAATATCAGTTATAACATTGATTTTATTAGGATTTACCCAATTACTGTCTCAAACTACCAAGTACAGCAACGAATTTTTAACCTTAGGTGTAGGAGCAAGAGCCTTAGGTATGTCGAATGCAGTATTGGCGAGTACAAATGATGTAAGTTCTGGATATTGGAACCCAGCCGGGCTGGTTTATATGCCTTCAAATATTCAGCTTGGACTTATGCACTCAGAATATATGGGAGGCATAGCTAAATACGACTACGCTGCTGTTGCAGCAAAGATAGATAAAAAAAGCTCCATTTCTTTTTCTTATGTACGTTTCGGAATAGATGATATTCCTAATACTATTGACCTTATTGACGGCGAAGGCAATATTCATTTTAACAGAATTACATCTTTTTCGGCTACCGACAACGCCTTTTTATTATCATATTCCCGAAAAACCAAAAACGAAAAATTAAGCATAGGTGGTAATGCAAAAATTATTTATAGAAGGTTGGGCGACTTTGCTAACGCTTGGGGCTTTGGTATTGATTTAGGAGCACTTTATAAACTCAATAACTGGAATTTTGCCGTTACAGGTAAAGATATTACCTCTACTTTTAATGCGTGGAGCTACGATTTGCCTCAAAATAT
>JAKIYJ010000125.1 GCA_022708585.1 Bacteroidota bacterium | reverse complement strand
AATAATAGTATATTGATACGCCACAGCCAGTACCTGGTCTGAATTTAAGAACGTATTAAGTGAAATAAAACCAAGTTTACTGTTAAAAGTATATTCATTTGTTGATAATTTACGGGCATTTTCAACTTTTTCATAGTCAACACCTGAAACAAGATTCAATGCACTACTATTTAAGTATGAAGAAACCGTATTAATATTTCTAATTTTCGATGTATCAATTATTAATGCTAAATTATTACTTTTATTGGAAGGGAGTTGCTGACCGGGTGTAGGTGAAAAAACGGCATTATAAGGAGAATATTCACCAATATCAGTAAAAGCAACAATATTTCTGTTTTCAGTAGTAGCTGCACCAATGTTAGTAACCCATACTTCAATTTTTGTAATGTTTATCGATGAATTAATAACAGGAAGACTTTGTAAGGAATAATTATATTTATTTCTAAAATACTGAGAAATAAAAAAATGTTTATTCTCTTCATATTGATCGGCTTTTAATTCAAAAGTATTTGTTTGTGCTCCGCCTGCAACTGTAATATTGGTAGTTTCACTTTTTTGCTGTGAAAAAATTGAAGTTATTGTTGTTTTACCAAATTGTAAACCTGTTTTAATTCCAAATAAACTTTGACTTCCAGATATTAAGGTTCCATTAAGAGGTAATGTAACATCACCTGCTTCGATTATTTTTATAATTTCATCTTCTTTGCCTTCATAAGCCAGTTTCATTTTGTTCTCAAAATCAAAAGTAGCCTCAGTATTATAATTTGTCCCAAGTTCGATTTTATCACCAATTTTAGCGACTACATTCATTTGGATTTTTTCCTGAAAATCGAAATTTGTTGTTCTTCTTTGTTTAACATCTAAAGAAGGGTCATCTCTAAAACTGGAATTAACTCCAAATATCAATTCTGCTGACCCTTGTGGGCGAATATCAATTGTATTGCTACCGAAAATCTTATCAAATGCTTCACCACCCACATGTAATGAAGGAATAAGACTTCGACTTTTATCCAAACTTGAACTTCTTACTTTTTCATGCCAGTAATTTTCAAGACTTGTATTCATATTATAGTTTAAATAATCTTCATACGACATGAAAAATGGGTCCCTGTAATTAAGGTCTCCTACTTTTGAATATATAATATATCCATTCATTTCGGGATCATATACTACAGAATCATAAATATTAGAAGGATTATTTAAAAACAGTGGAGATGGATAATGTTCTGATGTATCGGGTATGCCAGTATTAACAGGTAATGGATAAATTAAATGTGGTGGCGGAGTATCAATAACTATGTTAAAATTTGATTTAGCATAGTCCTTTTCATCTTGTATCCCGTTTGTAGCACCTGTTATATATACAAAAAAAGCAAAAGATAAAAATAATATACCAATACTAACGAAAATATATCTTAAAGTGCGCTCCAATTTTTTTTTAATTTATATTAATTAGATATAAATAACTATTTTATATTATTTAAATTTTAAAATAAAAAAAATAAAACTTAAAATCACTTTTTCAGATATTACACATCAACAATAAAATGTTTTTCCCAATTTGCCAGTTAACTGATTATGCCAATACTAAATTTTTCTAAACATTTTATTAAATTAAACATAAGCTTGAATAAAAAGTTAAAAATTATATTAAAAATAACATAATATAATCAAAGCAATTTTAAAGATTGTTTAATTAATTCTTCCAAAGAAAGTGATTTATTATTTTCAACAACATTTTCAATAGCTTTTTTAGCTGAGTGTAAAGGAAAGCCTAAAAGAGTTAAAGCATATAACGCTTCTTCTTTGATTGTATTGTTTTTATCGGTAAAAATTTCATTTGAAACATTAATTTTTACCAATTTATCTCTTAGGTCCAGCACGATTCTTTGAGCAGTTTTAATTCCTATTCCTTTTATACTTTGTAAAGTTTTAACATCATTGTCTACGATTGCTTCAATAATTTCTTCTGTTTTCATTGCAGATAAAATCATTCTTGCTGTATTGGCACCTATTCCAGAAACAGAAATAAGATTGCGAAACAAACTTCGTTCATTTTCATCCGCAAAGCCATAAAGCAAATTGGCATCTTCACGAATTATTTGATGCAGTAAAAGAAAAACTTCATCGACATTATCATTGATTCTAGAAAAGGTATTCAATGAAATATTGATAAAATATCCAATACCTTCTGTTTCAACTACAACAAAAGTTGGATTTTTTGTTATTAACTTTCCTTTAATATACTCAAACATAAATTATTTTTTAGTAACTTCATTAATTGCCCATTGTAAAGCATCTTCAATTAATTTATTGTCAGGACTGGGAATAAATCCCTGTTTTACAAGCATATTACTTATATTTCTTGCTGATTCAATATCATTATTAGTTTTTTCGAAAGCCTGTTTCCAACTAATATTTATTCTTGCCACTCCATCTTTTATTGCTTGCATAGCAACATCAGCAGCCTCTTGAGCAAAGATTCCTGTTTCGTCCATTTTGGGAACTATATTTTCAGGGTCAATTCCTCTTTTTTCAGCATAAGATGCAAGTGAATGAGCCGCTGTAATAGCCATATTATCAGTAATCTTTCTTGCTCTTACAAGTAAGGCTCCTTTTAATATACCTGGAAACCCAATAGAATTATTTATCTGATTTGGAAAGTCTCCTCTACCGGTTGCTATAATAAAAGCACCTGCTTCTTTTGCAAGATATGGATATATTTCAGGAACTGGATTAGCACATGCAAAAACTATTGCCTTACTGTTCATTGCTCTTATCCATTCAGGCTTTATTGTTTCAGGACCTGGTGTACTTAATGATATTAATACATCAGCATCTTTAATTGCTTCTTCAATATTATTAATTTTAAAAGGATTGGTTTTTTGACATAATTCCCATTTTCTGTAAAATTTTTTGTCATTTTTAATATCATTTCTTTCAGAATGCAAGCCACCTTTAGAATCAAAAACAATAATATTATCAGTATTAGCACCGTCAGCAATAATTAAACGCGCTATTGTTGTATTTGATGCTCCTGCACCAAATAATACTATTTTAATTTTATTAATTTTTTTGTTTACAATTTTTAATGCATTAATCAAACCTGCAAGAGTAACACAGGCAGTACCTTGAGCATCATCATGCCATACAGGTATATCACATTCTTCACGTAATACATCAAGTACTTTATAACAGTTTGGTTGAGATATATCTTCAAGATTAACTGCACCAAAGCTATGCTGAACCATTTTAACAAAATCAATAATTTTTTGAGGATTATTTTGCCCTTTCTCATCTTTACTGTCAATGCATAAAGGTACAGCATCAATACCTCCAAGATATTTCATAAGAAATGCTTTACCCTCCATAACCCCAAGTCCACCAGCAGGTGTACAATCACCATCTCCTAATACCCTTGTTGAATCAGAAACAACAGCAACAAGATTACCTCTATTTGTTAATAAAAAAGAACTGTCATTATCATCTCTTATTGTTGTAGAAATTTCCGAAACCCCCGGCGTATACCATACATTAAACCAGTTAAATCCATATATCGGAACCTTGGGAAGGGTTTGTACTTTCCCCCCATAATATAAATGAGTTTCAAAAGATAATTTTTTTAGAAACAGTGTTTGAACCCTGGCCCTTTGTTCATCTGAAAAATCATCAGGCAAAGATTTATCAAGATTATCAAGATTAATCTTTATTCTTTCCATAAAATTTTTTAATGAAATTTTTTGGTAAAAGTACAATTTTTATAAAATACTACTTCTTTTTCTTTATAAAATTGTATTTGTAAATATAATATTAATTTTTTTATTAAATTTGTTTTTTGTATAATTTTAATTTTTATATTTGCAGAGTTGTTAAAAAAAAATAATAATATTGTTAAATTAAAAAATCATTAATCATGAAACAGATTAAACTAATTCTTTGCCTTAGTATGATATTGAGTATATCATCTATGGGTGCATTTGCACAAAAAAACACCAGTCGTAATGCTGAAAAAAACGATTATGTTCCTGAAAAAACAAACCCTGTCAAGAAAGGAGGTGTCAATTATGCGAGGGAAGCAATAAATAATAACAGTATTAGTAATAATCAATATTCATCTTATAAACCTACGTTTTTTTATAATAATCTATCAAAAGGAACAGAAATATACAACAATGGTCCTATTGTAAACAGTACGGGTACTGGTGCTGGAGGATATGACGAAAGTGTTATGCAATCCAGTTTGGGTTTAACAACCTGGGGATTTG
>JAKIYJ010000124.1 GCA_022708585.1 Bacteroidota bacterium | reverse complement strand
TTTCGTAAAATTCTTTTTGATTAATAATAGTATCTATGGCTATGGCAGTTTTTCCGGTTTGACGGTCGCCTATAATAAGTTCTCTTTGTCCTCTTCCAATAGGTATCATTGCGTCTATTGCTTTAATGCCAGTTTGCAAGGGTTCATTAACTGGGCGTCTATAAATAACTCCTGGGGCTTTACGTTCCAGAGGCATTTCATAATATTCACCTGTAATTGGGCCTTTCCCGTCAATAGGTTTTCCAAGTGTGTCAATAACACGTCCAAGTAGTCCTTCACCAGCTTTAATAGAAGCAATATGTCCAGTACGTTTAACTATATGTCCTTCCTGTATTTGGTTTGATTCACCAAGTAATACAATACCGACATTATCTTCTTCAAGGTTAAGGACTATGCCATTAATGCCACTTTGAACGAATTCAACTATTTCACCGGCCTGAGCGTTAATAAGACCATAAATACGAGCGATGCCGTCTCCTACCTGAAGGACTGTACCTTCTTCGATAAGTTCATTTTCGTAATCAAAACCAGCCAGTTGCTGTTTTAATATTGCTGATACTTCAGCAGGGTTTATTTTAGACATATAAAATATTGTTTAATAGACAAAACTGATATAATCAGAATCCTTTTTCATAAATATTAATCTTAAATTCTTTAGAAAGTCGATCAAGTTTATTTTTAATTGAAGCATCATATCTTTTACCATCAACGGTAACGACAAATCCTCCAATTAATTTAGGTTCAATACTTACAACAAGTTCTGTTTTACAATTTAAAATTTTTTCTATTACTTTCTGGATATGAGTTTTAAAATTATCATCAATGGGAGCAGCACATTTGAAATAAGCCACTTTAATGTTATTTTTTTCTCTATACAGATTTATAAACTGTTGAGCAATAGTTTGAATAAGAGCCTCTCTTTGTTTACGAATAATAAGTATTAAATATTTAAAAGTAAGGGTGTGAATTTTATTTTTAAATAAGGCATTAATAATTGAAATTTTTTTAGATTCCTTAATAATAGGACTATTCATTATTACTGTGAATTCCCGTATATTACAAACTTGTTCAACAACAATCATATCATTAAACACAATTTCTTCCAGATTCATTTCAGAAGTTAAATCGAAAAGAGCTTTAGCATATCTTATAGAAATTTTTTCGTATTTCATATTAAAAAAATCCCGGGTTAGTTATTGCGTTTATCACATAATACAATTTTTGTCATAAATAAAATATGAATTAATTAGTGTCTGTCCATAAAGTCTAATTAAAGGTTACTTTTTCGAGCATTTGTTTAATCATTTTATTATGTTTTTCAGAATTTTTCAGTTCTTCTTTTAAAATTTGTTCAGCGATTTCAATAGAAAGAGTAGCGAGTTGATTTTTCAGTTCGGTCATAGCAGCCATTTTTTCATAATGAATACTTTCTTTTGCAGATTGTATTATTCTATTAGCTTCCTCATTAGCTTTTATTTTAGCCTCATCGATGATAGATTCTCTTATGTTACGGGCTTCTTTAAGTATTTCGTCTCTTTCGGCTTTTGCCTGTCTCATCAGTTGTTCATTGTTAAATTTAAGTTTTTCCATATCTTGGCGAGCAATTTCAGCGGCACGAATTGCCTCGTCAATAGATTTTTCTCTTTTTTGCAACATATTAAGAATTGGTTTCCAGGCAAATCGTTTCAGGATAAAAACCAGGATGAGAAAAGATATTGTCATCCAGAAAAAAAGTCCAAAATCAGGAGTAATCAGGTTCATATAACGAAAAAATTAAAATGGTTCACGTTCATAAATTTTAATATAATACCGGCAGCCAACCGCTACCGGCATTATAAGATAAAAATATTAGATAATAATGAGCAAGCAAACGACAACGCCGAAAAGGCTACTCCTTCGATAAGAGCTGCTGCTATAATCATGCTTGATCTAATATCATTTCCAGCTTCGGGTTGACGTGCAATAGATTCGAGTGCGCTACTTCCTATTTTACCTATACCCGAACCTGCTGCAATTGCAATAATACCTGCGCCCAGTGCAGCACCTAATTTTGCTAATGGTGCCAGGTCGACAGCTGCTTGTAAAAAAACTGATAATAATGACATAATTATTTAGATTTAGTTTATAATATTACCGGTATTTTCCGGCGAAAATTCAATATTTGTTTTATTTTCTATTATTTGTTTATGTTCAGGTTTTTCTTCTTCTATTGCCATACCAAAATATAAAGCCGATAATAATGTAAAGACATAAGCCTGGATAAATGCAACCAATAGTTCAAGTAATGTCATAAATATCATAAAAATGATTGATCCGCCTGAAACAGCATAACCAACAGTTGGATTATCACCACCCAGAATAAAAATAAGGGCAACAAAGCCTAAAATAACAATATGTCCTGCTGTTATATTCGCAAAAAGTCGTATCATAAGTACAAATGGTTTGGTAATCATTCCTGCCAGTTCAACAATTGGCATAATTGGTGGTATTTTAAGGAAAATAGGGATACCTGGTGCATTAAATATATCTTTCCAGTAATGCTTATTACCATTAAAATTAGTAATTAAAAATGTAAATAATGCTAATGCCATTGTAACACTTATATTTCCTGTTACATTGGCACCTCCGGGGAAAAAAGGGATCAGTCCCAACAGGTTTGTAAAAAATATAAAAAAGAACAAGGTAAGCAAATAGGGCAGGAATTTTTGATATTTTTCTTTTCCAATTGCGGGTATTGCGATATCATCACGTACAAACAGAATAATAATTTCAATAATAGATTGAAATCCTCGTGGAGCCTTAATGCCTTGCTTTTGATATATATTTGCCACTGAAATCAGCATTACACATAAAAGTGTAATGCTTATAAATATTGCGAAAACATTTTTAGTTATACTGAGATTCCATATTTTACCAGCATTTTCATCAGTTGTAATCCCGTCTTCCTTAACCTTTACTATTTTTCCTTTTTTTTCACCCTGTGTTTCTATTTTATAGCCTTTGTATGAAGATTGACCGTGATTGAATTTGGAAGAAAGGAAAACATCAAGTTTACCATTATTTATTAATATGACAGGCAAAGGTATGCTTATATGTTTATCGCCTATTGTAAATATATGCCATTCATATGCATCGCCAATATGTTCCATTATCATTTCACCCGCATTAAATTTTTCGGTTTCGGTATCAGAATTTTCTACGGCGAAAACAGGAGAGTAACTTGTTAGCAAAGCAATCAGGCTAAAAAAAAATCCTAAAACAGGAGCTAAATATTTTTTAGTATAATTCATTGATTTAACACTTCATCAAGGATATATCCATCTAAAAGCATCACTTTTTTTAATAAACGCAAATTTATAAATTTATTATTGTTGAAAAAGATTTTTATTAATATTTTTTAAGAATCCTTTACTGTTTTTGATTTATCAGAAATAAGGATAAAAATTTCAAATCCTGTATAAAAAAGATATATTACGGCATAAGTTAGAATAAAGTTTTTAGCATCAGTTTTAAAAATCAGTGCATATAACAACATAATGCTTATATGTATTAAAAGTTTAATTATAGAAGCATTCATAAACCATTTGATAAATTTTGCCGGGTTATTTTGAGTATTTTTAAGTATTATATAATGAGCCGACATAGTTAATATGAAAAAGAAAATAAATATGTAAGGGAATGCAGGGGTATGCATATTTTGAGGTAATATAAAGTATATTAATATTCCTAATGTACTAAAAATTATTGTAAAAACAATCAGTTTTTTACAATAAGCTGTAAACATTTCACGCATAATTACTATTTATTATTTTTTTTGATAAGATCTTTAATAGCAATGTAAATTGCCAATGCAACAGCAATAAATGAAAATAAAATAGTGAACAGAGGAAATTCTATCCATTTATTTTTATCGAGTTGATTACCTCCCCATACTCCTGCAAAAATAATAACCCCCATTTGGATGGCAATATTTGAGTAATATGCATAATTACGGAGTGATGGTGGTTTTTGTGGATTTTTTTTCTGTTTCATTTACCTGTTGTTGTTTATCCTTTTGAGAAGGATTATCAGGTTCCATTCGACAAGAGCCACTAAATCTTGCACCGGGTTCTATTGAAAGTTTATTTGTTACAATATTTCCTGTAAGATGAGCATTGGCTTTCAATGTCAGTAATTCGGAAACTGAAACTTCTCCTTTTACAAAACCTGAGAAATCAGCATTTTGGCAAATAATTTCTCCTTCTACGTTACCTGTTTCTCCAATAACAACTTTCCCTTTCGAATTAATTGACCCCACAAGT
>JAKIYJ010000123.1 GCA_022708585.1 Bacteroidota bacterium | reverse complement strand
ATTCGCTTCATGGTGTACATTTGCTGGCCAGCGTTGTCAATAAGTACTTCTAATTCCTCACCATCATTGGGAAATAGTGCCCAACCCATACTTGCATGTAATGGTATTTCCTTGCCTTCAAATTTAAAAGTCTGCGTTAGTGCGTTTTCAATTCGCTGAGTTACAATTGTTATGTCATCATCATTTTTGATAGTATTTACAATGATGCCAAATTCATCACCGCCAACTCTGGCAACAATATCAGTTTGTCGTGTTGCTTTTTTTATACAAAATGTAAATTCTTGAATTGCTGCATCACCTGCTCTATGTCCCCAATTGTCATTTATTTGTTTTAATCCATCCATATCCAGGATAATAATTGAAAATTTTTCTTTTAAGCGTTGTGCTTGAATAAGCCGCTGTCGCAATCGGTCATAAAAAAGTGCTCTGTTAGCTACTCCAGTAAGCTGGTCATGGGTAGCACGATAGACAAGCTCATTTGATGAATATTTTTCGGCATTATACATTGAGGCGGCTATTAATTCTGACATAAGGTCAAGAACATGAATAACAGCGTCATCAAAAAAATTTGGTTTTGAAGATAAAACTTTAATGGCACCAACCAGTATATCTCCATATTTTAAAGGGGATACAACCATTGAACGCAAACCAACTTTTCGGCATGCTTCTTTGTCAACACGAGGGTCTTCTTCTGAATCGCTACATTGTAAAGCGTGCCCAACTTTTACACACAATCCGGAAAGGCTTGTTTCTTTGTGTAAGCGCAGCCCTAATTGTTTTTCAGCAGTTTCTGAAGCAGCTCGATATACCATATAATCATCTTCGGCTAACTCTATTACAGCTCCATCGGCATGAGTTAATTGCTGGGCTCGTTGTACAACCAGGTCCATGACACCAGCAAGGTCAAGACCAAGTTTCACAACTTCAGTCTGGATATTTATGATATTAATTAATGTTTCTGGTCCTAAGTTCATAACTGTATGATAGTACATACATCATAAAAGTATTTGTCAGGCACCTGCCTCATGTGTGCCATATTAAGCCTCTATAATAAGTTATTAACAAATGTTTTTTCCCTGTCAACCAAATTTAAAGATAGGCAGGATACTTAAAAATTGCTTTTTACCAATGACCCTATATCAACAATCAATAGCAATTGCTTCCCGGACAAAACAGTTGTATAAGTAAATTTGCTTTCAGGGTTTTACAACAGGCGTGTTGTGCATAGTTTTGAATTTGTTAACATGATTTTTAAAAATATCATCATCTATATAATAAAAAGATTGTGGAGGATAAAAATTATCAAAAATATCATTGGGGTCTAATGGTTGTTCAAAAATTTCAAGATGTCCAATTTTAATAGCATATCCATTTTTTTTACCGCAAAAATAGCTAAAGAAGTCTGTTTCATCGATACCTGCATATTTTTTAAACTTTTCCCAAAGTTTAGATGGATGACCTTGAAAGATTTCTTCTATAAAAAAATATCCAATAATTTGCTTATCTGGAGAAGTTGAATAAATATAAGCTTTATCAGTATTTTCTTTGAAAATTGTTTTTCTAAATTCAAATTTTTTATTACCTTTTATTATTTGATTAACGAATTTTGGTTTAATCGAAAGTAAAACCATAATCAATACCCCCCTTGTCTTTTATCTTTAAGTAACTTCTATGGTCTATTTCGGTTATTGACTGTGGCGGACCATTTATAATGCCTTCTTTAATTAGAAAATCATAAGAAATTTCATTATTGAAATAAAAATGCCATTTAAATAATATTATTAATGTTTTTTTCTTTGATATCTCTTCTATTTCAGATCTGTTATATACAGATCTCTTCCCAATTATTTTAATTATTTCATTAGAATCATTGACATCATAAAATACATCATCAACTACACCTAATGCAGTAATCATTTTATGTGTTTTAGAAAGATAAAATAAAACAATATCTGATTTACGAATCTTTTTACTATTGAAGTGTGATAAATAAGCCTTCTTTATGGCATTACCTTCAATAACCAAATTAGAGAAATGAAATAACGATTGGTCAGAAAATTGGCAATCTTGAAAAAGTAAATTATGATAATGTTGTTTGATCGGTATAATAAATTTCCTGCATTTTATTCCATCATAAAATGATGGGTAATACTTCTGAAGAATATCTTCAGGACTAACATCAACTTTTAAGGGTATCAATCTTTTTACATATATTTTTTCATCATTCCCTTTAGTACTTAAATGATAGAATCCATAATTATGAATCAGAGGTAATAGTGAATCATTCTCCTTATCATAATGTGTTAAATATATTTCATGAATATTTTTCTTTATAGAAAATTCGATTGCAATCTTAATAAAAAGTTCTCCAATCTTCAATCCAGCTGTTGTAACTTTCAATGTTGATATTTTTACTCGCTTTTCACATGGTAAAGCTGGTGAAGCATCTGAGATACTTTCTAATTCTTCCTTAAGCATTAAAAATGCGCCTAGTGTACCATCTTCATTATAATATACCCATGCATCTTTCCCCTCTTCAGATTTCTTTTTAAACCAATCATTAAACTCATTATAATCTTCTTTTAATGAATCAAAGAATGTATCAGATACGTCAATATTGTAAAGAGGAATTTTCTTTATTCCGGGGGGAACAGTATCTATATCAATTTTTTTAAAATATCTTTTAAAATAATTATTAGCTTCATATAAATTAAAAACACGATCCGATATATTAAGTTTTATAGATTTATCTAACAGCTTATTGTCATTTGTAATAAAAAATGATACTGCATCTCTATAAACAGCATACAACAACTTTGCATCTATCTCATCGTTTGTATTAAGGGATTTGGGTATTATTTTACGAAATATCTCATCCAAATCAGGATTAGGAGGAGATTCTAACTGTGAATATGTAGAAAGTTTAGACAAGATAATTTTTTGTCGTTCTGTATTATAATCATTACAAATATCTAACCTTGAAGCAGGGTGTACCAATAATTGAACATTATTTTCGTTTAATATGTTAAATAATTCTGACAATTCTTTATTTAGTTCTGAATTATCTTCTCTATATATTAATATATTGGTATCAATAAGTATTCTCATAGCATTACTTTATGTGACATAATGATTTATTAGGACATACATAAATAATTCTGTCAATTACTTTAAAAAAGTGAAACAAAATTCAAAATGGCATATAACATTTAAAAGTGTAATCCAATCCTGCCAAGCAGGTTGAAATACACTATGATTTGAATGGAACAATCTGAACAAAAGTTGTATTGTTTGCTAATGGAACTATAATAGTTAGAATAATAATTGCAAGTATTATTCTAATGGTTAATTTTGGGCTACAATCTTGATGAGATGACATTTTACCAACAAAGAATTTACTATTAAATGTTTCGGTGCAATCATACTTCTTTATTTTTATGTAAGTTTTAAAGTCCCGGACAATGTTATCAATATCAACTATGGGACTGTATCACCGTATGGCAAGGGCGTTTTTATAGTTTTGTAAAACTTGGTTTTGCATGTCATGCCTCTGTTAATTTTGATTAAAGAAGTATACCATTTTCAATTTAATAAAGTGAAGAGTATTAATCATGGTATGGAGTAGTTATCGCCTTTAAGGCGGTTTCGTTCAACGGTTTAGGCTATTGAAAGTTAAGAATCCTACCGTATCCGAGTATCCCATCTCAGAAATGAGGCTGGTTGGAGGCTACCTGTATGTTAGTAGTGATTTGAGTTGAGTGACGCTTATCGATTCTGAAACGAATAGTTGATGTTAGATTACATATTACGGAAGGAAAATATTATGTATAAATAGTGGAACGATTAATTTTATTTTTATATAATAAATCTACAAACGTCCAAATGTGTCAATAATTTTTGTACTTGAGTAATTTAATGGTTTCAATGCATTGTTGTTATTAAAAACATTAAAAGTTATTTCTAACAAATTATTGTTTATTATCCTCTGATACTCACATTTTAGAAACAAGTATTGTTGAATAAATGAATCAATTGGATTTCGGGTATCTAATTCTGGCAAAAAGTAAAAAGATTTGATAAATTTATCATAAACCGGAAGCGATGCATTTGTCCTATGGTACAATTTTGATACAAATGAATATTGATATGAAGAGGATTTGCATTGTGGTATGTTATAAAGATTTTTTTAGTGTTACCTCTAAAAAATTCGGTATTTGTATTTGCTGATTTTTGTTTTGTCCTAAAATCAAAAAGTATATGGATTTAGTCCATTCCATAAATTGATCTCTTGTTATGGTATCTTCTTTTCCTTTTTTATCTCGTTTATAATCACCCTTTGAAA
>JAKIYJ010000006.1 GCA_022708585.1 Bacteroidota bacterium | reverse complement strand
TAGGAAGAAATGTATTAATTAGAGAAATACAAAAAAATAAATTCACATATGCTTCTTTTACTTTTCTAGGAAGGGTTGACCCGTTAAAAGCTAATACTGAATATATTTTCTATTTACTTAATAGTCCAATAGTTGATTATAATAAGTATGCCAGAAGAGCTTCTGATGGTAAATACAATTTTCAATTGACACAGTTTAAAAATGAACAAAAACTTCCCCTCCCCCCACTCCCCGAGCAGCAGAAGATTGCCGCTGTGCTTTCTGCTGTGCAGGAGGCAAAGGAGAAAACTCAGGCGGTGATTGACGCCACAAAAGCCCTCAAAAAATCTATGATGAAACACCTGTTTACCTACGGACCCGTGCCGCCAGAGGAAACAGAAAACGTTCCGCTCAAGGAAACAGAAATAGGAAAAGTACCAGAAGAGTGGAAAGTGGTGAAACTGGGAGAAGCTTTTGAAATAATATCAAAAGAAAGAATCATTTTAATAGATGATGAAAAAAAATATAAACAATTAACAGTAAGATTATATTCTAAAGGTATACAATTAAGAGAAATAAATGTAGGAAATAAAATTGGAGTAAAAAAGCAATATCGTGTTATAACGGGAGACTTTGTATTTTCAAAGATTGATGCAAGAAATGGGGCATATGGATTTATTCCTGACGAACTCAATGATGGGATAGTTAGTGGTGATTTCCCTATTCTTAAACTAAATAAAGAATTATGCAATCAACAATTTCTTTCGTACTACTTAAGTATTGAAAAGAATTGGATTCATTTAAGAAATTTTGCTGTTGGAACAACTAATAGAAAAAGAGTCCAACCAAAGGAATTTTTATCTTATCTTTCTATCCCTCTTCCCCCACTTCCCATTCAACAAAAAATTGCTTCCATTCTTTCTGCCATTGATGCTAAAATCGAAGCGGAGGAAAATAAGAAGCAGGCGCTTGAGGAGCTGTTCAAAACGCTTTTGCATAATCTTATGACTGCAAAAATTAGAGTAGATAAGCATAGAATTAACATAAAGGAGCATAAACTATGAATAGTGAAAAGTAAATAAAAATAAACAAGAAAGTATTATATATTAAAAAAGAAGCATGAGCTATGAGTACTGAAAAGGAGTTTAGAGATGAATTGTTTAGAATAATTGAGAATAAAATTACGGGTATGGGATACTCAGTATATAATTGTGGAAACAAAACAAATCTGGTTTATCAGATTATTATCAATGGCAATGGTGATGTTCAACCTGATGATCCTGTAAACCCTTCACGCGGAAACTATGCTTTTCAGACCGATATTCTTATTAAAAAAGGTAAAATACCAATTGTGACTATTGAAACAAAATACGAGAGTTTAACTACTCATGATATTCTAACCTATTCAACAAAGGCAATGAAACACAAGGAGATTTATCCCTATTTAAGATATGGATTGATAGTAGGCAATTATGGAAAGATTCCAAATAGATTTTTTATTCATAATCAAGGATTCGATTTTGCTGCTTCTTTATCTTATAATAATGATAATTCATTTTTTGATGGCGAATTAGATGGAATAATAAATATGATAAAAAAACAAATTGAAGATTCTGAAAAGCTACTCAAAATGATAGAAGAAGGAAATGGAGCAAAACGATTTTCACGAAATATAGAGATACTGTTATGAGCACATTAGGAGGTGAAAAATATTCGGTTCAAAAGCCCATCATTCAGTATGTGCAGGAACCATCGGCAGAATACCTTACGCAAAATGGCGCAAAGGTGTTTCTAAATCTCGGCTGGCAATATGTCACTCCCGACGAAGCCCTGCGTCTGCGAGGCGGAGAGACGGGCATGGTTTTCAGAGAGATTTTCGTCAGTCAGTTGCAGAAGCTCAATCCGAAATTTGCAGATCATCTTATGGCAGAGGATATCATCAAAAAGATTGAAACCGTGCCTGCCAACATTGAAGGGAATTTTACGGTATGGGAATATCTAAAGGGCTTGAAAACAGTGTTTGTCCCTTCTGAAAAGCAGGAACGCAACATTACCCTGCTCAATACCCAAGATATCGACCGCAACACCTTTCATGTAACGGACGAGTTCAGTTTTACCAATGGCATCAAGACTATTAGGCAGGACATTGTCTTTCTCATCAACGGCATTCCCCTGTTGTTTATCGAAACCAAAGCTGCAACAAAGATAGAAGGTATGAGCGAGGCGCTGGAGCAGGTAAAACGCTACCATCGCGATTGCCCTGAACTCCTTGCCATACTGCAGGTGTATGCTATTACCCACATCTCAAAATATTACTACAGCGGTACTTGGAACACTTCCGAAAAGCTACTTTTCAACTGGAAGAAAGAGGCAGGAGGAAATTTTGAGCAAATCGTCAAAACGTTTTTCGACAGAGAGCGGATATTAAAGCTGATTACCGATTTTATCTTCTTTGCCCGTCAGGACGATGAGCTAAAAAAGGTGGTGTTGCGGCCCCACCAGATGAATGCTATCAATAAGATAGTAGAAAGAGCGCAGGACCCGGCAAAACATCGGGGACTTGTCTGGCATACGCAAGGCTCCGGCAAAACCTATACTATGATTGTTGCAGCACAGAAGATTATCCAGAATTCGCTCTTTGAAAATCCAACCATTATTATACTGGTGGACCGAAACGAACTCGAAAGCCAGCTGTTTGCAAATATCAAGGCGCTTGGAATCGGCAATGTTGAAGTTAAAGTTGAAGTCACAGAGAGCAAGAAGCATCTGCGGGAACTTCTTTCAGAAGACAGGCGCGGCATTATCGTTACGATGATTCACAAGTTTGAGAGGATACCGGCAAACATCAACACGCGCAAGAATATTTTCGTATTGGTGGATGAAGCACACAGAACCACTGGCGGAAAACTCGGCAACTACCTTATGGGTGCGTTGCCAAATGCTACCTATATTGGATTTACCGGCACACCTATCGACAAAACACAATGTGGCAAAGGCACCTTTGTTACCTTTGGTATGGATGATCCACCGCAGGGCTATCTCGACAAATACAGCATTGCACAATCCATCGAGGATGGCACAACCGTCCCGCTCTATTATACTCTTGCTTCTAATGAATTGCGCGTTGAAAAGGGAGTACTCGAAAAGGAATTTCTCGACCTCGCCGATGCAGAAGGCATCAACGACATAGAAGCACTCAACATTGTGCTCGAAAAGGCAGTAACCCTGCGGAACATGCTCAAGAACAGAGAACGGGTAGAACGAGTTGGCTCCTACATTGCCAACCACTTCAAACAATACATCGAACCTATGGGATACAAAGCGTTTGTGGTGGGCGTTGACCGTGAAGCCTGCGCTTTGTATAAGGAGGAACTCGACAAACATCTGCCACCAGAGTATTCGAAGGTAGTGTACAGCTCCTCTTCCAACGATTCGCCTGAACTGGCTAAATATAAGCTCTCGCAAACAGATGAACAGCGGATACGAAAAGCCTTCCGCAAATCAAATGAGCTGCCAAAAATATTGATAGTCACCGAGAAACTGCTCACCGGGTTTGATGCGCCCATACTCTACTGTATGTACCTCGACAAACCTATGCGCGACCATGTGCTGCTGCAGGCAATCGCTCGGGTAAACCGCCCCTACGAGGATAACGAGGGCAGGAAAAAATCTTCCGGCTTTGTGCTCGACTTTGTCGGCATCTTCGACAATCTCGAAAAAGCTCTTGCCTTCGACTCTCAAGATATTGAAGGTGTTATTCGCGATATTGAGGTTTTAAAGGAACAATTCAAGAATGAAATGCAGATTGCAAAAGAACAGTATCTTCCCCTTATAGCAGGCAAGCATCAGGATAAAGCCGTAGAAGCAGTGTTGGAACACTTTATGGATGAAAATGAGCGGCAGGAGTTTTATCGATACTTTAAACAATTATCCCAGCTATACGAGATCATCTCGCCCGACGATTTTCTTCGCCCTTATCTTGACGACTACGAGACTCTTTCCCGGATGTATAAGATTGTATGCGAAAGTTTTGATCGCGGCATTCTTGTCGACAGGGATTTTACGAGAAAAACCGCTCTTCTGGTGCAGCAACATACCACTGGCAGTGCCATTGAGTCTACGCTGGATATTTGCGAAATAAATGAGGAAACGCTCAATCGTATCGAGGAAAGCAAAGCATCCGACACGGAAAAAGTATTCAATCTGATTAGAAGTATAGAAAAAACGACAGAACAGCTGGGTAATGCTTCTCCCTACCTTGTTTCCATTGCCGAAAAAGCAGAGTACTTGGTCAAACTTTTTGAGAATCGGCAACTAAGTACAAAAGAAACTCTTGAAAAATTAATGGAAATAATTCGGGAAATTAATGTTGCCCAAAAAGAGCAGGCAGAAAAGGCAATGTCAACAGAGATTTTCTCCGTTTATTGGATGTTCAAGGAACAAGGCATTTCCAATGCCGAGATGCTGGCAAACGGTTTACAGACAGTATTTGCAAAATATCCGTATTGGCACAAGAGCGAACGCTATGAGCGAGAAATAAGAAATGGCCTGTATAAGGCATTAACACAGTCAGGCATAGATGATACAAAACGAATTTCAAAAATTGTCCGGAATATTATAGACATACTAAAACAGAGCAGACATAATGATGACCCTGGAAACATTTAAGGAAGAAGTACTAACATTGGCTGAGGATGTAGGAGTAAAGCCCAGAGAAATTCACATCCAGTCGATGAAGCGCAAATGGGCAAGCTGCTCAAACAGGGGCAGGCTTACGTTTGACAAAAAACTGCTTGAAGAATCTAAAGAAGTCAGGTTTAAAGTTATTCTTCATGAATTACTGCATTTGAAATATCATAATCACGGCAAAATGTTCAAATTGCTGTTAGATACATATTTAAAAAATGAATTAAACAGAAATTATTAACCCAAATGGCTCTATTCAATAAAAATGTTGCAATAAAAAAAACAGTTAAAATCATAATTAACAAATTTTTAATATATTATTATATTATTATATTTAACAATTATAACACAAATGCCATAATATGTTTTTAAATCCGCCTTGGAAATGATTTGTTATAAAACAAATGTAGGCAAAGAAAAGTACATAAATTTTTTGATAAAATAATTAATTTAGCAGATAAATTAATTAAAAATATAGATAAAATTAATTATAATTTAATTTATGGATTTTTCAAAGTAGATTAAACAATAAAATTATTACCAACAATATTAAGTAAGGATCAACTGATAATTTCAGACAGATTAAATATAAAATTACTCCCAAAATATGTAGGCAATAAATTTGTTTTATTAGAGAAATATCCGTTATAAATAGTAAAATAACTATATTTGCAACTTGTGAACTAATTAATTTTAATAGATAATAACACAACAAACAAGAATAAAAAGTCTGTTAACATAATAAAATTTTAAGGTAAAATGCACTTCAATAAAATAATTAATCAGTTTTTAATAACTGTTTTTCTTTCCTGTTTTTTATTTTATATTAACCCTTTTGTAAATGCTCAAAAACAATATTTTACAATTGATGATATTTTTACCAATCCGGCTATTTATCCTGAATATATTGATAATATTAAATGGCTGGATAATATATCCTTTACATGGTTAAAAAATGACACACTTTATAAATCGAATGTAAAGAACAATAAAAAATTTGTTGTTACTACCCTTGAAAGAATAAATGAACATATTGACAAGGCAGGTAAAAACAAACTTCAATATTTTCCACCAATAGAGTGGATAAACAATAACACTTTTTATTTTTCGAGCAACAACATATTTTATTTATATAATTGCCAGGATAATAAATTAAATGTTTTATCTGAAATTGATAAAAAAGCCGAAAATATTGATATTAATAATAAATCTCTTAAAATAGCCTATACCATTGGAAACAATCTGTTTATTTCTGATAAAGACATTACAAAACAAGTTACACAAGATGGTAAATGGGGTATTGTTAATGGTAAATCAGTGCATCGCGACGAGTTTGGAATAGAAAAAGGTACTTTCTGGTCTCCTTCTGCCAATTATCTTGCTTTTTACAGAATGGATGAAACTATGGTTACAGATTATCCTCTTGTAATAATTGATTCAACACCAGCTATTTTGCATAATATAAAATATCCTATGGCTGGGCAAAAAAGTCATCACGTTACTCTGGGCGTTTACAATACCATAAACAAAAATACACTTTTTCTGAAAACAGGCGAGCCGGCCGAACAATATCTTACAAATATTACATGGAGCCCTGACGAAAAATTTATATATATAGCTGTACTGAACAGAGAACAAAATCATTGTAAAATTAATAAATATGATATTTCCAATGGAAATTTTATCTGCACTTTGTTTGAAGAAAAAGATGATAAATATGTAGAACCATTGCATCCCTTATATTTTTTGAATAATAGCAGTGAAGAATTTATATGGCTAAGTAGAAGAGATGGGTTTACTCATGCTTATTTATATAATGTTAATGGAACTTTACCATTACAAATCACAAAAGGCAAATGGGAAATTGACCAGGTACTTGGTTTTGATAACGATAATAAAAATATGTTTTTTGTTGCCAATAAAGATAATCCTATCGGAAAAGATGTTTATTCTGTAAATTTAAAAAACAAACAAATAACAAGAATTTCTAAAATTAATGGCACTCATGAGCCAGTATTTTCACCTGATTTTAAATATCTTGTAGATCAATTCAGCAATTGTAAAGATGTTGTAAATCGTTATGATATTTATGAATCAACAGGGAAACTGTTAAGAATTTTGCTAAACAGCAAAAATCCACTTGTAAATTATGATATGGGCGAAACAAGTATTTTTACTTTAAAAGCTGATGATGGCAGTGATCTTTACTGCCGACTTATAAAACCTGCAAATATGGTAAGTGGTAAAAAATATCCTGTATTTTATTATGTTTATGGTGGTCCTCACAGTCAGCTTGTTACAAATAGATGGCTTGGTGGTGCTGGCTTGTTTCAAAACTATATGGCTCAACAGGGGTATGTTGTCTTTACAATGGATAACAGGGGCACTTCACGCAGAGGTGCAGCTTTTGAACAGGCGACTTTTAGAAATCTTGGCAAAATAGAAATGGCTGATCAACTGCAAGGTATTGACTTTCTTAAAAGTCAGGATTATGTTGATGTACAAAGGATAGGACTACACGGCTGGAGTTTTGGCGGATTTATGACATTGACCTTAACACTCAAAAATCCAGGATTGTTTAAAGTATCTATAGCAGGGGGACCTGTTACCGACTGGAAATATTATGAGGTTATGTACGGTGAAAGGTATATGGATACCCCGCAGGAAAATCCGGAAGGTTATAAAAATGCAAATATAATGAATTATGCTAAAAATCTCGACAGTAAACTTATGATTATTCATGGAGCAATGGATTCAACTGTTGTATGGCAACAAAGCCTGAACTTGTTACAGAAATTTATTAAAGAAGGCAAATCAGTAGATTATTTTGTATATCCTGATCAACCTCATAATATGAAAGGCAAGTCTGCTATGCATTTATATAAAAAAATTGAACAGTATTTTAAAGATTACCTTTAAGATAAGTATTATTTGATTAATTAAAATTATTAAAACCTGATAAATAACCGCATATAAACTTGAAATAAAGAGACAGGCTGTTAATAATTCAAAAATGAAAAAATTGTTCTTCTTAACTCTTTTATTTTGACTTTTGTTTTTTGATATTTGTATTTTTTATTGTATAATTTAGTAATGAATTTAGTATATTTTATCTTAAAAATAATAATAATTTTGCCTTATTTATTTAAATTTTAATAATGATTCAATTTTTTTATAAATGCAAAACAAATACAAAAAATTAAATAATCTTACAGGTTGGATTGTATTTGCAATAGCAACGACTGTATATGTAATAACTTCTGAACCAACTGCAAGTTTCTGGGATTGTGGAGAATATATTGCAACATCTTACAAATTGCAAGTTGGGCATCCGCCAGGGGCACCATTATTTCAAATGCTTGGAAGATTTTTTTCCTTGTTTGCCTTCGGCGATGTGACATTAGTTGCAAAAATGGTTAATACTATGTCGGCTATGGCAAGTGGTTTTACCATAATGTTCCTGTTCTGGACAATCACAGCACTGGCTCGTAAAATTATAGAAATAAAGGGCGAAATTGATGATAAGAATATTGTTGTTATATTGGGAAGTGGACTTATTGGTGCCCTTGCATATACTTTTTCTGATTCTTTCTGGTTTTCTGCCGTTGAAGGCGAAGTATATGCAACCTCTTCCTTTTTTACTGCAATAGTTTTCTGGGCTATACTCAAATGGGAAAGAATCTCCGATGAGGGCAACGCATATAAATGGCTTATTCTTATATTTTTCCTTATAGGGCTTTCAATAGGTGTTCACCTTTTGAATTTACTTGCTATACCTGCTATTACACTTATATATTATTTTAAAAAATATAAAAATCATAGCCTGAAAGGTGTTTTAATTGCATTGTTTTTAAGCTTCTTGATTCTTTTGTTTATTATGAGTGGTATTATTCCTGAAATAGTTAATTTGTTTGCACACAGTGAAATTATTTTTGTTAATGGACTGGGATTGCCTTTTAATACAGGTACTTTGTTTTTTGCTCTATTGCTGATAATCTTAATTGTTACAGGAATTAGAGCAACTCATTTGCCCACACGAGGTAGAATAATTGCTTTTATTATCCCTGCTGTAATACTTGCCATTTTGATACTCTCTGCATCAGATTCAACTGGAAATTTCTTTGTTCGTTTACTCGTTTTATCTTGTCTTGTTTTTACTGTTTATCTGTTAAGAAAAAATTTACCTGCATTAAATACTATTTTACTTGCAATATCTTTTTTACTGATCGGGTATTCTTCCTTTTTGATGCTTGTTATCAGATCAAATGCTGAAACTCCAATAAATGAAAATTCCCCAAAAGATGCAATATCTTTACTTTCATATTTAAATCGAGAACAGTATGGCAATTGGCCATTAATTTATGGTAATTATTATAATGCTCCTTTAAATCCAGAAAAACCTTTTCTTGATGGTAAACCTGTTTATGCTAAAGATAAACAATCTGGAAAATATATAATAATCGACAAAAGAGAAAAATCTATTCCTAACTATGACCCCGCATACTGTACTATCTTCCCGCGTATGTGGTCTCAACAGGATAGCCATATAAAAGAATATAAAACCTGGGCCGGTATAAAAAATGACCCTGATAATAAACTTAAACCTACTTTTACTCAAAATCTGCGATATATGTTTTCTTATCAGATAGGACATATGTATATGCGTTATTTTATGTGGAATTTCGCAGGACGCCAGAACGATTTGCAAGGACATGGAGGTTTGCTTGATGGAAATTGGATTAGTGGAATAAAATGGCTGGATGAAATTAGATTGGGACCTCAATCTGATTTACCCGAATCAATGGCAAATAATTGGGGTAGAAATAAATTTTATATGATACCTCTTGTTCTTGGTTTAATTGGTTTCTTTTTTCATCTTAAAAATCATTCTCGTGATACACTCGTTGTCGCTTTATTGTTCTTTATGACAGGTATTGCAATAGTTTTATATCTCAATCAATATCCTCTTCAACCTCGCGAACGCGATTATTCTTATGCTGCCTCATTTTATGCCTTTTCAATATGGATAGGATTATCAGTTCTTGCTATTACTGACTTTTTAAGTAAAAAATTAAATCAAAAACTCTCGGCTTCACTGGCTATTATTATTTGCCTCACTGCTCCTGCCATAATGGCTTCAGAAGGCTGGAATGACCATTCCAGACGAAACAGATATACAGCTCTTGAACTTGCAAAAAATTTTCTTGAACCATGTGAAAAAAATGCTATTTTGTTCACTTTTGGTGATAATGATACTTTCCCTCTCTGGTATGCACAGGAAGTTGAAGGCATTAGAACTGATGTTAGAGTTGTTAATCTTAGCTTGCTAAGTATGGATTGGTATATTGACCAGATGAAGAAAAAAGTATATAAATCAGACCCTCTACCTGTTACAATTCCACGAAAAGATTATATAGGCAGTAAAAGAGAAATTGTATGGTTTTATAATAATCCCATTATTGTTCCCAAAGAAACTTATGCAAACGTTAAAGATATGCTCAATTTTGCTTTTAGCGATAATCCCGCAAATAAACTCAAAACACAGGCTGGTAAAGTGGCTGATTATTTCCCTACTTCCAATTTTTATATCCCTGTTGATAAAAATAAAATCATTAATGAAAAATCAATCCCTGAAAAATTATTTAACAATATTACCGATACTGTTAAATGGACTGTTAAAAATTACGCCCTCACCAAAGGAAACCTTATTCTATTGAATATACTTGCAGAAAACAACTGGGAAAGACCGATTTATTTCTCGGCTACTCCTGGAACCGATGAATATATAGGACTTGATGAATTTATGTATCTCGAAGGACTTATATACAGACTTTTGCCAGTTAAAACTGTAAAAAAAGACGATGAAACAACAAATATTAATACAGATGTACTATATAAAAATATGATAGAAAACTTTTACTGCGAAAGTCTTAAAAATCCAAAAGTTTATCTTGATGAAACAAATTTGCGAAATACATATACAATACGTAATGCTTTTCTACGACTTAGTACTTCTCTTATTAATGAAGGTAAAAATGATTCTGCGGCTATTGTTATTGATAGATGTATGGAAATATTACCCGGCAACAAAGTGCCTTATGATTATTTTACTCTAATGCTATGTGATAATTATTATTATTCAAAAAATTTTAACAAAGCTAATGATTTAGCCGATAAATTATTGAAAGATTGCGATGAAAAACTTAAATATTATTTTTCTTTCACAGGCAATAAGGCTAATCTGCTTAAAAATGAAAAAAATACTAATCTGGCTTTCATTAAACATATTTCAGATATTGCAAAAGAATTTAAACAACAGACAATAGTTGACAAAGCAAATACAATTTTATATCTTTATCTTAAATAATATTTTATAATGCTGATAACCAGATCTCCTTTAATTATTAGTAATCTATCCAAAAACAATTTAATCTGGCACCTCCCTGCTTCTCAAAATGAAATTTTTCTCACTTTTGATGATGGACCTACTATTGTTACTCATTGGGTTTTAGATGTCCTGAAATATTACAATATTAAAGCTACCTTTTTCTGTGTTGGTGACAATGTTAAACGAAATCCTGATATTTTTAAAAGAATATTAAATGAAGGGCATGCAAAGGGTAATCATACATTTAATCATATTAATGCTTTCAAAACCAGCAATAAAGATTATTTTGATAATGTTGACAAAGCCGATAAATTAATTAATTCCCAACTTTTTAGACCACCTTATGGAAAAATTAATATTTCAAAAATTAAAACTCTACGGCAAAATTACGCAATAGTATTATGGAGTATACTAACAGGCGACTATGATAAAAATATAAGTGGCAAAAAATGTTTCTCCAACTCTTTGAAAACCAGTTCAGGCTCTATAATTGTATTTCACGACAGTATTAAAGCTGAAAAAAATCTTAAATACGCACTTCCGCGTTTTATTGAATATTTCTTGATTAAAAAATATATTTTCAGTCCAATAACTATTGATGTTTGCCTTAATAACAGTGATGTTCAACGAAATTTTCTGGCACAGCATAAACAAGCATCATATTTTTAATAATTTCATAAAATGCTACAAAATTTTCTGTTATTGTATTTTTTTGAAAAGTACAATAAATACAATTTTCTTTATTATCCGTAATTGACGAAATTTGTAAATCCTCCGCAAAAATAACATTCTGCATACCCATAAGTTTATATATAGATTCTTTTACTCCCCACATAATATGCAAAACCATTGTACGATTAATTTCAGGCAAAAGTGAAATTTCTTCGGCAGAAAGAAACTTTTTCTCTATTTTAAGTATTTTATTATCTGTGGTTTCTATATCAATTCCAACTGGCATATCTTTGCCGATGATTGCAGAAGAATAATTTTCTGTATGTGAAACAGAAATATTAAATGATAAATTTCTTAAAAATGGCTTGCCGTGTTTATTATAGGTTATACCCTGATATTCATTTTGCCATAGCAAAGTCTTTATTAATTTATGATAACTTATCCATTGTCGTCTTTTAATCGGTAATTTTATATTATTAAGTATTTTTTTTTCTTCTTCTGACAAAATTAAGTCTTTTAACAACTCCTCTTCCGTTTCCGTAATTTCCCATACGCCATAAATCAAGTTTTCAGGTTTTCTCTTTTGTAAAATTATTGGCATAAAAATATGTTTATAATGATTGCAGACAGATTTTTAATGTGCTTCGAGCCAGTTGTTTCCGGTTTTAATTACTGTTTCTATTGGAACATTAAGTGGCAGTGCATTCACCATTTTATCCTTAATAATAGGTATTAATACTTCAACTTCATCTTTGTATGCATCAAATACTAATTCATCATGCACCTGCATTATCATTTTTGATTTAAAATTTAACTTATTCATTTCATAATAAATATTATTCATTGCAATTTTAATCATATCAGCTGCACTGCCCTGTATAGGTGTATTAATTGCATTTCGTTCAGCAAAGCCACGTACACTGGCATTAGCAGAATTTATATCTCTCAGGTAACGACGCCGCCCCAGTATTGTTTGTACATAACCGTGTTCTCGTGCAAATTTGATTATATTATTCATATACTCTTTTACACCAGGATATTGCTTGAAATATTGTTCAATTATATTTGCAGATTCACTGCGAGGTATCAAAAGCCTTTCGGAAAGTCCAAAGGCAGAAATACCATATATTATCCCAAAATTAACTGTCTTTGCCTTTTGTCTCATTTCAGGAGTAACCATTTCCAATGGCACATTATAAACTTTGGCTGCTGTGGCTGCATGAATATCAAGATTTTGTATAAAAGATTCCTGCATAGCCTTGTCTCCACTTAAACTTGCCATTATTCTCAATTCAATCTGAGAATAATCAGCCGAGATAAGAATGTATCTTTCATTTCTTGCTATAAAAGCCTTGCGTATTTCTTTTCCAGTCTCGGTTCTCACTGGAATGTTCTGTAAATTGGGATTATTAGAACTTAATCTCCCCGTAGCTGCAACAGCTTGATTATATGATGTATGTATCCGCCCTGTACGGGGATTTACCAATGTAGGAAGTGCATCTGCATAAGTCGATTTTAACTTTGTTAATGACCTGTATTCAAGTACAAGATTTACAATAGGATGCTTATTAATCAGTTTTCTCAACACCTCTTCATTGGTACTCAATTGTTTTGTTTTAGTTAATTTTGTCTTGTCCGAAATTTTCAATTTTTCAAATAAAATAGTCCCAAGTTGCTTCGACGATGCTATATTAAATATTTCACCGGCGAGTTCATATATTTTTTTTTCAAGAATACTAATTTCGTTTTGCAATTGTACCGAAAATTCTCTTAATGCTTCCATATCCAGTTTTACACCTTCGTTTTCCATAGCAGACAACACTTTAACCAATGGCATTTCTATCTTATAAAAAAGTTCTGTAAGATTATTTTCTTTTAAAAGTTTATCAAAAATGTTTTTTAATTGAAAAGTTATATCAGCATCTTCTGCTGCATATTCCTTCAAAATTTCAATATCTACATCACGAATATTGCCCTGTAACTTGCCTTTTTTACCAATTAATTCCTCAATTGCAACAGTTTTGTAATTAAGATATACCCGCGCCAGATAATCCATATTATGTCTATTGTCAGGTTGAAGTAAATAATGAGCAATCATAGTATCAAATAAAGGTTCGCATACATCAATATCATACCATTTTAATACAGAGATATCAAATTTTATGTTTTGTCCGATTTTTAAAATTTTATTGCTGGTAAATATTTCTTTAAATTCATTTAAAATGTTACAAGCTGAATTATAATTTGATGGTATACTCACAAAATATGCTTCTCCTGCTTTTACACAAAAGGAAATTCCTGCAAGTTCACATTTACTTGTATCAAGCCCCGTTGTTTCAGTATCGAAACATATTGAATCGTATTGTAATAAAACTGCAATAAGTTCTTTCCTTTTTTCAAAAGTATCTATAAGATAGTAATTATGGGGCGTATCATTAATCGTTTTAAATATATTTTCTGAAATTTTATTTGAAGTTTCATCTGTTTCAATATTATCAAATAAATTGATTTGTGTTAAGGTAGAAGAGGGGTTCGCAGAATTTTCCCTTTTTAAAGAATAATCAGTAAAAACTCTTTTAGCAAAGTTTCGAAATTCCAATTCATCGAGAAGTGCTTTTAAAGCAGGAAAATCCGGTTCGGTAAGTAGAAATTTTTTTTCATCAAATTCAATTGGTACATCCAGAATAATTGTAGCTAACTGTTTCGACATAATGGCTTGTTTCGAATAATTTTTAAGGTTTTCTTTTATTTTTCCTGTTAATTTGTCAGTATTAGATAAAAGATTTTCAATTGAACCGTATTCTGCAATTAATTGTTTGGCTCTCACCTCTCCAATGCCTGGTACCCCTGGTATATTATCACTTGCATCTCCCCATAAACCAAGAATATCAATTACCTGAGAAGGATTATTAATTCCGTATTTCTCATTTATATCTTTAATACCTAATATTTCAAATTTATCACCCATTCTGCCAGGTTTATATATAAAAATATTATCATCAGCTTCATAACCATCCATAACAAGTACTGGAATATTAAAAGCCCGCACAAGTCGTTCAATATATGGTACCGATTTAATAATATCTTCAGGAGTCTCCTGCCTTTGTGCCTTATAATCAGCAAAATCTGTATGTCGTATAGTAGGAGCATGACTGTCGAAAGCAACTGCCATATAAGTGGGTTTTTCATTCTTTATTACATCATATAAGCTATTGGCAAAACCCAAAATAGCCGATGTATTAAGCCCTTTAGAATTGATTCTTGGATTTTTATTTAATGCAAAATAAGCCCTGTATATCAAAGCCATTGCATCTACAAGAAAAAGTTTTTCCCCTTGTTTTTCCATATTGTATTAAAATATTTTCAAATATATTAAAGTTTTTTGCTTATATATAAATAATAGAATAATAGTAAAATTGCCAGTAAATTCAGTTAGGGCAACATTTATCGTGTTAAGATAATAAAATATACCTTTAATAAGTAAAATAACAAAGAAAAAATATACAGATTTTAAAAATTATTATAATTTATATCTCTTGAACTTTGTTTTTTATAGAAGAAAAAACAAAAATACTGTCATTATTACTAAACCCAAACCAAAACCTGCATAGATTTGTGCATGCGTATGTGAATTTAATTTTAATCGTGCATATCCTGTAAGTCCTGAAATTACTATTAAAATAGCTATCAAATAACTTATATTCAATTGAAACTTATAAAATAAAACTGTAAAAGTACCTGTTAAACCTCCTAAACCCACCATGTGAGAACTGATTTTCCATTTAAAATTGATTATTAATGAAAGTATTACCAATAAAGAAGATCCAAGAAGAAAATAATAAAACATTGAAGGTAATTGAAACTTTATTATTAATCTATATGCAAAATAAAAAAATATAGCTGATATAATATATGGAAAAATTCTTTCTTCCTTATCTTCCATATTCCAGGATTTTATTAATCCCTGACGTTTTATAAAGTAAATTGTCATCAAAGGGAGTACACAAGTTGTTATTAATATAAAAAAAACAAGCAATGATTTTCCTTTATTAGGAAATTGAAAAAGAAGAGAATTCATATTAAATATAATAATAAACCCATAAGTTGGCATTAAAAGAGGATGAAATATACAACTTATAATTTTTGCAGTTTTATCAGACATTGTTTTGTTTTTTAATTATAACTCTTTTCTGAGTCTTGCAACAGGTATATTTAACATTTCTCTGTATTTTGCCACAGTACGTCTTGCTATATTATAACCCTTCTCTTTAAGTAAGCCAGCGAGTTGTTCATCTGTGAATGGATTGCGTTTATTTTCAGAATCGATGCAATCGGATAATATCTTTTTTACTTCTCTGCTTGACACCTCCTCTCCTTTATCTGTTTGCAATGATTCTGAAAAGAGTACTTTTAGCAAAAATGTACCAAAAGAAGTTTGAACGTATTTACTGTTTGCTACACGCGATACAGTAGAAATATCCATATTTACAATGTCAGCAATATCTTTAAGTATCATTGGTTTAATAAGTCTTTCATCTCCCGTAAGAAAATAATCTTTTTGAAAATTCATTATGGCTTCCATTGTAACATACAAAGTATTTTGTCTTTGTTTTATGGCTTCAATAAACCATTTTGCAGAATCAATTTTTTGACGAACAAAATTAACAATTTCCTTATTCCTTGTTTTTTTATTTGAACTGTCAGAATATGTTTCAAGCATTTCTTGAAACCTACGGCTAATCCTTATATCGGGAGCGTTGCGTGAATCCAGTGTCAGTTCCAATTTGCCGTCATTATTAGTAACAAAAAAATCAGGAATAATATCAGGATTATTTTTATCACTTTCAAATATTGTATTACCCGGTTTAGGATTAAGTTTTAATATTACTTCTGTCGCATTTTTCAGTTCTTCTTCACTTATATCTATTTTTTTTAATATTTTATCATAATGTTTATGAATGAAATCTTCAAAATAATTTTCAATAATATTAATTGCCAATTGTACTGAAGAAGTTTGTTCGTTAATATTTTTAATCTGTATGAGCAAACATTCTTGTAATCCACTTGCTCCTACTCCAGGAGGATCAAATTGTTTAATTAAATCAATTATTTCCTGCACTTCTTCTGTTTTTGCTTCAACATTAAAACTAAATGCAATATCATCAGCAATAGCAGATGCATCTCTTTGTAAATAGCCAGAATCATCAATATTCCCAATAACAACTTCTCCAATAAGCCTTTGTTTACTTGTAAGATTTCGCCAGCCCAATTGTGTTACAAGATAGTCATGAAATGTAGTCCCCGATACAAAAACAGCCTGTTTATTTTCTTCATCCTTACTTGAATTGTTTACATATAGTTTGTATTCTGGTATATCATCTTCATCAAAGTAATCTTCAATATCAATGTCATCAAACTTATCTTCTTCCGAAGCGTTTTCTTCCTGTTCTGCCTCATTTTGTGTATTAAGTACCACATCAGATTCAATATCCATATTGTCATCTTCCTCCATATCATCAAATTCTAATGCAGGGTTTTCTTCAATCTCCTGCTTGATTCTTTGCTCCAGAACAGCAGTTGGTACCTGCAACAGCTTCATAAGTTGTATTTGCTGTGGCGATAACTTTTGAAGAAGCTTTTGTTCCAATTTTTGCGTAATCATAGTTTTATTTTTTTATTATTTATTTATTATGGCAAGTTAATTATTAAATATTTTAAAAACAAGCATTTTAAAAAATTTTATTTTTTATCTCAAAGATACCAATCTTTAATTATATTAAACATCAATAAAATTAATTATTTTAATTAATAAAAAAACTGCATAAGTTAAATTTTATTTTATTATATTGAGTTATACAATAATATAGTATTTACGAAATCTTTCATTCAAATTTGTGCATCATATAATATAACTTTTAACTTCATTACTGTAAATATTTCATTAATAAATACTAATTTTGGAAAATCTAAATAAGAAAAATATTTTTTAATTAAAAAACAAAAATTATATATTATGTATAAAGATAATGAAGTTTTTGATATAATCACAAAAGAGTATAAGCGACAACTGAATGGGCTTGAACTTATTGCTTCTGAAAATTTTGTCAGTGAACAGGTAATGGCTGCGATGGGGTCCTGTTTAACCAACAAATATGCAGAAGGTTACCCTGGCAAAAGATATTATGGCGGTTGTGAGTTTGTTGACCAAACCGAACAATTGGCAATTGACCGTGCAAAAAAACTTTTTAATGCCGGGTATGCTAATGTACAACCTCATTCGGGTGCACAGGCCAATATGGCTGTTTATTTAACCTGTCTTAAACCAGGAGATACATTTTTAGGACTTAATCTTTCTCACGGGGGGCATCTTTCTCACGGGTCACCTGTTAATTCTTCCGGTATTCTATATAATGCGGTTTCTTATGGTGTAAATCAAGAAACTGGCAGAGTTGACTACGAGCAAATGGAGAAAATAGCATTGGAACATAAACCTAAAATGATTATTGCAGGTGCTTCTGCATATTCAAGAGACTGGGATTATGCCCGAATGCGACGACTGGCTGATGAAATACATGCAATTTTATTCGCTGATATAGCTCATCCAGCAGGTCTTATTGCCAAAGGATTATTAAATAATGCACTTGAACATTGCCATATAGTTACTACTACTACTCACAAAACACTACGTGGACCAAGAGGCGGAATGATACTTATGGGGAAAGACTTTGTTAACCCATGGGGAATTACTACGCCAAAAGGAGAACCTAAAATGATGTCCACTATGCTGGATTCAGCCGTCTTCCCAGGCATACAAGGCGGACCACTTGAACATATCATAGCAGCAAAAGCTGTGGCTTTTGGAGAAGCATTATCCGAAAATTACCTCCAGTATTGTAAACAAATTATTAAAAATGCTGATGTTATGGCTAAAGCCTTTATTGATAAAGGCTATAATGTTATCTCCGGTGGTACTGATAATCATCTTATGCTTATTGATTTAAGAAGTAAATTCCCTGATATAACAGGCAAAGTGGTCGAAAATACTCTCATAAAAGCTGATATTACTGTAAATAAAAATATGGTCCCTTTTGATAGTAGAACCCCTTTTTCTACTTCTGGACTTAGAATTGGAACACCAGCCATTACTACTCGCGGCCTTACTGAAAATCATATGCCCCTTATTGTTGAACTTATTGATGAAGTAATTCGTAATATTAACAATGACAGTGTTATAACCAGAGTTAAAAATAAGGTTAATGACCTTATGAAAAATTTCCCATTGTTTAACTGGTAGCACTTTTATGCATAGTATGTTTAAATAGTCTTTTCATGAAAGTTGATGACCCTGAAATAGAGAAACAAGAAATTCTGAAACAGTACAGAAACATACTTAAAGTATGTAAACCCAATACTTCTGCAAAAGATAAGCAACTTATTCGTAAAGCATTTAACTTCGCTCTTGAAGCTCATAAAGATATGAGACGTAAAAGCGGAGAACCTTATATTTATCATCCTATTGCAGTTGCAAA
>JAKIYJ010000122.1 GCA_022708585.1 Bacteroidota bacterium | reverse complement strand
TAGCAATTTTGTTAAAACACTTTTTGCTGAATCTGTTTGATTTTTATTTGCATAAGATTTTATTTTATTTATATCATAAAAAAACTGTTCGGATAGTTTTTTTTGCTGTATTATTTTGTTTTCAAGGGTTGTAGTAATAAATCCGCAATCATTGATTTCCTGTTTTATAGTTTCAACTGTATTTTGGAGATGATTTATTCTTTCTTTTTCTTTATCAGCCAATGTATTGTCAGGATTATATATTATTTTTTCTTCTGCTGTTTTAATTTGTTGAGATACATTAGATAATTCATTACGTTTTTTTTCTGAATAATTGTAAACCAGGTCAGTATTTTTTTTAATGTTTTCGGTTAAGGTTTGTAAAATATTATATTGTGTCAATGCTGTATCAATAATTTTATCTATGCTTATATCAGCAGGTAAATTAATATATGGCTTATCAGTACTGTTTTGATTTATATTATTTTGGGCAATTGCAGATGTTACCTCTTCTATTGAAGAATTAACATTCAGTTTGGATTTTTCTTGCAATATAACGGCTGCCTGTAGATAAGTTGAATCATTTGAATTAAGTGCTGCAATATATTGTTTTTTTTCTTCTTCAGGGATTTCGGGCCTTATGTCAATACGTACTTTATAGACTGTAATGTAATTTTCTACACTGTTACGCACAGAAGAAAAAAATGCGAACTGCTGTTTTTTGTCGGTAACGAACAATATATCATCAAAAGGAGTATTAATGGCAAAGTCAAGATTTTGTGGTGTACTCCATTCATTTGTTATTGTATCCCAGATGGATTTGAATATATCATAACCTCCCATGGAATTATGGCCTTTTGAACAGAAGTACAAAGTTTTGCCATCGGGCAACACATAAGGGTAGTCTTCATCATAGACGGTATTAATAACATTGCTTAAACGTTCCGGCTTACTCCATTTCCCGTCAGGTGATTTTATTGAACGATAAATATCTTTTCCAGTTTCTCCTTTTTTGCCATAACTTGAAAAATAAACAGTTGAATTATAATTAGAAAGGAAGACAATTGAATTATCATTTCTTTTTTTATCAAGTCGAGTTTTAAATATATCAGGTTTTAAAAGAAAACTGCCACCAAAATTACTTATATCATAAGAGCGATAAAAATCTTTAATATTTACTTCTTTTTTCATTATTACATATAAGTCTTTAATATCAGTAAGTAAACTCATCCCGTTTCTGCATAGTTTTATACAATAATTGGCTAATTCTTGAACTGATTTATCAGATTTGGCAGTTTCGGCATACTTTTCATAATATTTTATGGCTTCCGGAAATCTATAATTAAGATGATATGCCAGCGCAAGATGATAATACAGCATATTTTCATTTTTTAATTTACCAACTGCATCAGAAAGATATTTGAGCGGTTTTGACATATCGCGTCTGTCACCATATAAAAGACATACTCCAAAACGATAACTGTAAAGAGGATCTTTGGGATGTAAACTTAAAAGTTGTGAATAAAGAGGTAAAGCACTTACATAATTGCCCGATTTAAACAAAGATTCAGCCTCTCCAATTAATTCCTGCTCAGGTCTGTTTTTATATTTTTGAGCATTGACATTAAATGGCAATAAAATAAAATAAAATAAAATAAAATATATAACAATCTTTATTTTCAAATAAATATCTGTTAATTTATTTTTATACTGTTTTTATGTATGTATTGTTACTTACAACTTTATTGTTTAAAATTAATTAGAGTTTGTCCATAATGCCCGATTTCATCGTTATTCTCAGCCTTCAAATCAGTTATGTACTTTTAGTACACTCCCGATTTTCAGGCTATTGAAACCTCGAACTCGAACATTCTGAAACAAACTCTTGACTTTATGAACAGACACTAATTAATTTACAATTTAACAGGGTAATCGATTTGCTTTTTATTTACATATCACTTTAAAATTAACATTATATATGAGCCTACTCCCAAAAGTCATTTTTATTTTGAATTATTTTTTTTGAAATAAATTAATTAATTGCATAGATAAATTAATTAAAAATATAGATAAATTTAATTTATAGACTTTTAGGAGTAGGCTCATATTTTATATTTATTATTTAGTGAGGTTTTTAGAAATGCCTTATAAAAACTGGCTCAAAGCACAAAATCAAATAGAACAATTAACTTTATTTTAGTGGAACTTACTTTTTTTTAAAAACAAATTTAAAAAATTATCGTCTTGATAATCAATATGCTCCATTTTATTATAATTTATTTTTTTATTTTTATCGAACATTAGTGATTATGTTTAATACATTACAAAAATATTATTAATATCTCTAATATTATTAATATCTTTTACTTTTTTTCTCCTATGGTTTTCATAGTTTTTTGCTGTCAAGTTTTAAATATTATAACTTTATGCCATTAAAGATATATTAATTATATGTATTATTGGGATATTTTTTACAGGTATTTGATAATTCATACAATTCATCAAGCAATCGATAATATTTGTTTATTCAGTTTATATTTTTTTAAAAAAATTAATAATATAGTTGGTTATTTAATTACAAATATTTTTAATATTGCATAAAAAATTAAAGATATGAAACAGGAACATAAACTTTTTAAAGGTAAGATATTAGGGATATTATCAGGTGGTGGTGATACGCCAGCTATTAATTCCAGTATTGAGTATATAAGAAACAGGGCTTCAATGCTTGGTTATAAAGTATATGGTATTCGTCATGGATGGAAAGGTTTATTAGGGGATGGTGACATAGTAGATCTTTCGAATCAACCTTATGATGGCAGGTATGGTGGTACTGCTTTGCGTTCCAGTCGTACCAATCCTTTTCCTACAGAGAAGCATCCTGAGTCGAGGGTGCCTGAAATACTTCAAAACTTAAAAAGATATAAAATTGATGTTCTTGTTACTATTGGTGGTGATGATACTAATGGGGCAGCCAAAAGATTATATGAGACGGAGGGTATTTCTGTTATAGGTTTTCCAAAAACTATTGATAATGATTTGCGGACGAGGACTATGCACAGTTTTGAGGGTAAAAAGATAGAAGCGGTACTTTGTCCTGGTTTTCCTTCAGCTGTTCAGGGGATAGCAGAGTTTAGTGCAAGATTAAGGACTACTGCTGAATCACATTCGAGGATTATAGTTCTTGAAATTATGGGGCGTAATGCAGGTTGGCTTACTGGTGGCGCCTTTTATGGAGGTGCTGAAATGTCATTAATACCCGAATTTGAAATGACACAGGCTCGAAAAAGTTTCTTTTTTGAGAGAGTTGAGGAAGAATATATGCGATCATCTAAAAAATCACTTATTATTGCTGTATCCGAAGGAGTTCGCTGGTATAATGATGAAACAGGTAAGGTAGAAAAGGTATATGCAAGTTCAGAAGTAGATGAATATGGGCATCCCCGTTTTGGTGGCATTAGTGGTATTATATCTTCTGATATTACCAAAAAACTTGGCATAGAAGCAAGATCTCAAATAACAGGATATTATGCCCGTTCAGGTGAATGTAGATATTTTGATAGAAGATTAACTGCGGCTTTAGCTGATAAAGTAGCCGATTTGCTTATTCGCGAAGATTATGGACGAATGCCTGTTTTGAATAAGATAGTTAAAATTGGGGAACTGGAAGAATTCAATACTTCATCTATTGATATGGGACAAATTGGGAACCGACAATTACAAAATGATTATTATAATATTAATGAATTTAACTTTACTCCTGCATATATGGATTTTCTGTCATATATAATGGAGCCTTTACATACTATTGATTTTAATTATGATTTTCCTTAAAATAAATTAACATTTAATTATATGGAACAGCATAATACTCAAAATTGTTCTGATTTACCAGAAAATGCTTATAGAGAATTAAAAAAGGGAGAAGAATATATTCCTGTGATGCATCCTGATAGTGTTTTTCCTGAAGTAACAGTATGGTCAGTTAGTATGGGATTGCTTATGGCTATTATTTTTTCGGCTGCTGCTGCTTATGCGGGGCTTAAAATAGGTCAGGTTTTTGAAGCGGCAATTCCTATTTCAATTATTGCTGTTGGTGCTTCTGCGGCAGCACGTAAAAAAAATGCTTTAGGTCAAAATGTAATTATACAATCTATTGGAGCCAGTTCAGGAGTTATTGTTGCCGGGGCTATTTTTACTATTCCTGCACTTTATATTCTACAGTTTAAATATCCTGAAATTGAAGTTAGTTTCTGGCAGATATTTTTTTCTTCTTTACTTGGTGGTTTTCTGGGAATTTTGTTTCTTATTCCATTCAGAAAATATTTTGTAAAAGATATGCATGGAAAATTTCCTTTTCCTGAAGCCACTGCGACAA
>JAKIYJ010000121.1 GCA_022708585.1 Bacteroidota bacterium | reverse complement strand
CCATTATCACCTGTACCCGAATACCAATATTGCCCGAGATAAGTATCGGGCAGGCCATAAGATTTAGGATTAGACAAAGAACGTAAGGCAGAACCGATATCTTCGCCAAGTAGCCAATTAGCAGATGAAGGTTTAGCATAAAATTCAAGAGCAGTACCAAAAATATCGCTAAATCCTTCATTTAATGCACCAGATTCATTTTGATAAACAAGATCACAGGTATATGAGGTAAGTCCATGCGTCATTTCATGACCGGCTATATCAACAGTAGTTAATGGTGTCCA
Source organism: Bacteroidota bacterium (assembly GCA_022708585.1). GTDB lineage: Bacteria > Bacteroidota > Bacteroidia > Bacteroidales > JAKIYJ01 > JAKIYJ01. The sequence continues at coordinate 4,116 of JAKIYJ010000121.1, read as the reverse complement.
TGATGAACCATCGCCATCACCATAAGTCATACGGTAACCATCCCAGAAAGCATTTGCATATAATTTATCATAATGTACATAACTTAATAAGGCAAAACCTGCATCATCCAGACTGTTACGATTATGGACATTGTAAAGATAATCGTAATATTTTTCAGATGCCCAGTGAGCATCTCCTGCAACTTCATCATATTGGGCATTAAAATTATTCCAGTAGTTATCGACATCTGTAAAATCAACTGCATTAGAATAATTTTTTCCTTCTTGCATATTATAAGTACGTATTCCATTGCCCCGTCCACTTTCACGAAGGCGATAAGTTCCGTTATAACTGTCGGCAACAATATTTTGACTTCCACTATATTTAGTAACAGCAACTCCAGGTGTATCAGTATTATCTATTCTACTCAATTTAAGAAGTATTTCACCCGTTGTTGCATTAACAAATATCCATTCATGTAATAATGTATCAGAAGCATAAATATTAAATCGCCATGCCAGATGATATATTTCATTATTTTTTTCAGATTTAAGATAAAAAAGTTCAGCTTTTGGAAAATAAGTAGCATCAGGATTTTCACTATCTTCTTTAAGAGCCAGTTCTTCATATTGTGATTGCCACATAAAGCTTTTAGCCCCTGTACTTTTCATTGCATAATTAAGAGCTTCCCGTTCATTTATATTCAATTCATTAACAGTGTTAATTTCTTTGTACAAGGTTCCATTTATAGTAGTTATTCTGCCATTGCTGATATGAACAACAAAAGTAGCATCAAAAACAGGGATATCATTATATGTTTGAATGCATCTGTAATATTTTTCATTTGTAATGGCATCTGTTTCTTCGGAGATTATTTTAAAGCCAAAATTTTTGTCAATTTTAAAATTATTATACATCCAGTCATTTAATTCATTAAAATCAATATGGGTATTTTCATTAAAACTTACATATTGTGGCAAATCAAAATCTTTTTTATATCTTAAAATGTTCGTTCCTTTAAGTTTACTATTAGCTTCTAAACCATAATAAACCATTTCCTGAGATATAATTACATTTGCATTAACAGAAAAAATTAATAAAATCAGGTAAGATATAATCTTTATTACCATAGAGTTTTTAATGTATTTATTTTTTAATCTAATTATTTTTTTCATTAATATTAAAAATATATTTAATAGATAAACGATATGAAAATTACGATAAGTTGAAAAAATAAAAAATTTACATACGTTATAAGTATTTTATTAATATACAATTATTGTGAGTATAATAAAAAATTTTTTACAAAATTAAATAAAAATAACACTGTATTTTTGAATAATAAAGAACTTGATAAATTATATGTTGTTATGCAACACAAATTTTAAATATGACATTTAGTTATAAAAAACAGTTTGCTTAATAAATAATAATAGTTTTAAAATTTTAATGCGTATTATTTAAAATTTGATTAATAATATCATTATCTAACAAAAGAGGGGATCCAATTTGCAAAACTTTATTATGAAGTTCTGCCAGATATTCAATTAATTCCATACGATAGTATGCCTGGAACAAATTTGTTCCAATTGTAACAACGCCGTGATTATTGAGTAAAGCGGCATTAGATTCAACAAGATATTGAGAAACATTTTTAGCAAGCATTTCTGAACCCATTAAACTATAGGGGATTCTAACAATATTACCTATATAATATATTGCATCAGTACAGAGGTTATTTGTTAATTCTTGCTTTGAACATGCCCATGCAGTAGCATTGAGTGGATGAGCATGAATTATAGCCTTGATATCGGAACGTTGTTGGTAAATCAGCAGATGCATGCGGGTTTCTATGCTGGCTTTCAGGGTTTTACTATTATGTACACCCTGTTTTGCAGCAAGATAATTTCCTTCAGAATCAAGTTCAATAATCTGTTTTTTTGTTATGGAATTTTTATCAATCTGCGAAGGAGTAATGAATATATGTCCATCATCATTTTTTAATGATACATTTCCACTCATACAGTTTGTTAAATGTCTTTGATATAGCCTGTTCATAATTTCGGCTACCTGTTGTTTTTCATTGTTTTTTTTCATTATTGGAATAGTGATATTATGGAATTTTCGTTTGGGTCAACAATACCTTTATTTGTAATAATGGAAGTGATAAGTTTTGCAGGAGTAATATCAAAAGCAGGATTAATACAATCTGATAAAGGATTATTAACAGTTACTGTATGTAAGTTCCCTTTTTGGTCAATACCATTTAATGATTTTACCTCATCTGCATCACGTTGTTCAATGATAATGTCTTTTCCTGTTTTTGTGTTAAAATCAATTGTAGAGCAGGGAGCAGCAACGTAAAAAGGGATATTATAATAATTGGCGGTGATAGCTTTTTCGAGGGTTCCTATTTTATTTGCCACATCTCCATTTGCTGCAATTCTATCTGCTCCAACTATTATCATATCAATTTTCCCTTGTGCCATTAGTGAGGCACCTGCGTTATCTGGCAAAATTGCATGAGGTATGCCTTGATTGAATAATTCCCAGGCTGTAAGTCTTCCTCCTTGCAAGCGTGGGCGAGTTTCATCAACATAAACAAAGATTTTTTTATCTTTATCCCATGCATTATAAATTGGTGCCAGAGCTGAACCATAATCAACAAAGGCGAGCCATCCTGCATTGCAATGAGTTTCAATATTCATTCTGTCTTTAATAAGATTATTGCCATATTCACCAATCAAACGACCTTCTTCAGAATTCTCATCAGCTAAACGTTCAGCTTCGGCTATTGCATATAATTTTCCTTTTAGTGCTTCATTAAAGACTTTTTCGGTAGAAAAAAACAAATTGCGAGCAGTAGGTCTTGTATTTTCGATATTATAACGTGCCATTTCAAGAAAATGATAATAATTATCTGCTGGTGCTTCACAAGCAGCTTGTGCCATAGCATAACCGGCTGCCGCTCCAATAGCTCCTGCACCACGCACTATCATAGTTTGTATTGCTTTGCATGTCTCCTTATAAGAATTGGATATAAACCATTTGAATTCAAAAGGCAGAGCATTTTGATTAATTGTACGTACTTTGCCATTATCAAAATATATTGTTCTGTAATGTTGATTATTTACTTTCATCTCATAATTATATTTTAAATTTATTAGCATCTCAAAAAAAGAAACAAGCAATTTTTATATATTTATATGTAACTTGAAAATTATTGTGTGAACTTGTTGATTAATCATATTAAATGCTTATTCCATTAATAAGAAAAATTTTATATGCAAGTATAACAAATCCGATAAATAAAATAAGTTTAATATTAATTTTAGTTGGTCTTTTATCTTTAATAATAACAAAGTCAGATTTTCTGTAATTTTTATTTAAGAAAAACATAGGTAATAGTATCAGTCCGATAGGAAAATTAATAAGCCATTCAAATTGTGGAAATTCATAAAAATAATTGAAGTCCAACTTAACTGCAATAAGCAAAATACTTCCAATTATCCAGGGAATCACAAACAATTTTAATAGATACATATTACGTTTTTGATAATTTTCGACAAAAGAGCGGGAGAAAGCGATTAAAAACACTGCTCTTGTATAGAAGCATCCAAAAACCACAAGAAATGCAACAGATAAAACTCCTATCAATATTATAATAAGGTCGGATGCTCGTTTCCATAATAATGGATAATAAAAACCTTCTTTTGTAATTAAGCCTGTAATAATGTGACCTGCAAATAAATTGAAAGCGTGAATTGCCATCCACAAATAAAATATTTTAAGTAATCCTTTTTTATGATATTGTTTTAAGAATAAAAATGAAAATATTATTGCAATAACAAGAGACAGGTATGATGGGTATGTAAAAAAACGTGTTACTCTATACATATCCCATGCTGCTTCGGGAATACGGGCTTCAACAATATAAGAAGTCCATTTTAATGGCATTTCACATAAGTAAGAGCCTACATATATGCTTGCAAGTTGAAAAATCAAATAGTTTAAAAAACCGGCAAGCAAATAAATCAGAGTATAATTTATGAGTCCACTCTGAAAAGTCATTTTTTCAAAATCAAAAAATTAAAAAAAATAATACAAAAAAATTGACTAAAGAAAATTCCTGTTGC